>JABDLO010000538.1 GCA_013002995.1 Saprospiraceae bacterium
GTAGACCATTTTCATCGTGAATTGGGTAAAGTGATGTGGCAGGAATGTGCCATGAGCAGAAATAAGAAGGGACTTGAAAACGCTCTCGATCAGATTAAATTGATCAAGCAGGAGTTTTGGAAAGATGTAAAAGTGACAGGTGGAAAGGATGAATTGAATACTGAGCTGGAAAAGGCACTTCGGATGGCTGACTTTATTGAGCTTGCTATATTGATGTGTACTGATGCCTTGGAGCGGGAAGAGTCATGTGGGGCTCATTTCAGGGAAGAATACCAATCTGAGGATGGTGAAGCAATGAGAAATGATGAGGATTATGCCTATGTATCCGCATGGGAATACGATAAAGGTGAATTCATCCTGCATAAAGAAGAGTTGCAATTTGAGAATGTAAAACCCACAGTAAGAAGTTATAAATAGACGAGCATGAAGGTTATTTTTAAAATATGGAGACAATCAGGGCCTAAAGATAAAGGTGGTATCAAAAGTTACGAAGTGGATGGGCTTACTGAAGATATGTCATTCCTGGAAGCTCTGGATCATCTCAATGAACAATTGGTGTTAAAAGGAGAGGGTGTAATAGCTTTTGAATATGATTGTCGAGAAGGCATCTGTGGCCAGTGTGGAGTATTCATTAATGGAAGAGCTCACGGACCTCATGATCATATGACTACGTGCCAGCTTCATATGAGGAGCTTTGAGGATGGTGATGAAATTGTAGTTGAACCCTGGCGGGCAAAAGCATTTCCAGTAATCAAAGATTTAATAGTCGACAGATCTTCATTCGATAGGATTTTTGAGGAAGGTGCATTTGTCAGTGCTAAGACGGGAACTGCTCCCGAAGCCAATTCCATTCTGATTCCTAAAGAAGTTGCCGACAAAGCTATGGATGCTGCCGCATGTATAGGATGCGGAGCTTGCGTTGCTACTTGCAAAAATTCTTCAGCGGCATTGTTCACTTCTGCTAAGGTCAATCACTTCAACATATTACCACAGGGTAAGGCAGAGCAACATAAGAGGGTGAAAGGAATGACAGATCGCATGCAAAAGGAAGGATTTGGAAGCTGTACTTTTACAGGGGCATGTGAAGTAGAATGTCCTGCAGGGATATCCATAAGGAACATAGCTGAGATGAATGCCAGATTCTTTAAGGCGTTTGCTCTGGATTAGGCTATATTCTGTTTTTTATTGTAATATTTAGTATTTCTATATAAAGTTTAGCAGTCTTAATTAGAGTATTTAATAGAGGTATATTTTAATCATTCGCAGGTTATATGATATTGTCTTTATTTAAGATTACTACTTGCTTTTTATGAATAGTTGGGGTTTTTTTTCTAGCTGTATATATAAAATCCCCTGGACCAGTATGACCAAGCCACTAAAAAGTGATGGTCCTGAATTGGCAAATTCAGGGAACATAAATATCAGGATAGCGATGATTAAGTACCATAATATGAAAAGAATACCAGCTACAAACTGTGATTTCCAGGATAATATAAATCCTGTTATAAAAAGGATGAAAGTGATAATCAAACTAATACCAAGTGTGGAATTGTAACCCCAGGTTGCCAGATCATCAACGTTTGTATTCAACTTCCATCCCAATAAATTAGGAAAAACATTTGCAAAGACAATCAAAAGATAAATCACAGCATAATTAATGACTAGAATTTGCAATAGCAATTTAGTACTTAAGACTTCATCTTGATATTGTTCTTTATTGTTTTTATACCAATTTCTAATTAAAAATACTCCTACATATAACATCGGAAGAATTAAAACCAGGATCATACCCGCCTCCGGCCATATAAATAGCGAAAATACCCAAACGATAAAATGCCAAAAGCAAATGATCAGTCCACCTATTTTCTGATGAACCCATGAATAAGCTGCACCAAAAATAAAGATTAAGGCTGCAATAAAAACAGTGATCATTTCTGTACTTCCAGCTACAAAATGATTGGGATCAAAACCGGAAATAATGATCGGAAAAGCAAATAATAAAAAGTACAACAATCCATAAATACTTACACTGTAAAGCAGCTTTTTAGAATGAATTACTCTTTTCATGGCTATCGTTTTCAGAACGATAGGCTATTTAACCTGTCAAATCAATGAGATAGGTCAACATGCATATTGATCATTTACTGAAGAAACGGATTCAAAGTTGGTCAATTATAGTTGAGCTTACCTGCTAAATCCTCCTGCACGGCCTAAAAACTGAGCCCCCATACTTCCAAGTGTTTCTTTAACCTGATCATTTGGGTTGCCATAGACTTGCCATCTTTTAATATCCAGGATACCAAAGAATCTTTCAGCAAAGTTGGCTTGAAAATTTCCGAGATGCACCATCAATGCATCTGAATCTGTATATCTTTCAAAAATATGACACTCAGTCATATCCTCATTAACTTGCCATTCATAGTTAAGAGTACCTGCTTCATTCTCCTTTGTGCTTGCTGACATATCATCAATTAATGATTGCAGGGTATCTTTCTTTTCTGGTTTGATGTGGAGTTCCAGATTCCAGTATACGGATTGATCCATGATTAGTGGTTTACGAGGTGAATTTCTCTAAGATAGGCTTTTATTCATACATCATCTATTAATAGCTAAAAGCAACTAATTTTACAAAGGATAGTAAAAGGACGGGCAATAAATATGCAATGCAACCTTGATCTGATTTTAATCTCTTTACAGATAGTAAACTTTTCAATTTAGAGGCGGTAAGCGTTAAATGATTTAAGTGAAGTTTTATAATTATAATATTAAGTATGACCTATCCAAGATGTAACTTTTTGTTATTCTTCTCAATCATTGTGATTGTTTCTTGCTCCAATCCATCTGATAAAGAGTATGGTCCTTTCCTGGAGTTCCAGGCTGAGCTGGTGAATGATTCTTTGATTTCTTCATCCTTCCCGGAAGGCTCAATATCATTTGAAAAAAACATCCAATACATTGGAAGCAAAACTTTTATCTTATATAAGGTGGCAAGGTGTGAGATCCATTTATTTGCAGAATTAGACGCTCAGGGTGGGTTTGAAAGACTGTATTGGATCCAATATGAAGGATATCTTCCGGGTAAACTGCTGCCATTTCCTGCCAACCTAAAACCAGGAGGACTTACTTATGACTATAATGATGACCCCTATCGAGAATCAATAGCAGATAAGGAGTTTTACGTTAAGACAGGTAATTTTAACGTTGAATTTTCAGACTCAGAATTAAATGGAAAAACTGGTGAAGATGATTCAGACTTTTTGAATGTTGCAAGAATATTAAACCAAAAAGGGATCAACATCAATTCTGAGGTCCTTTCAGTAAGGATGGTTCAACTGAATGAAGATAAAAGTGATGAATTGATGATCATCTATTATGAATCTCTTGAAGAAGAAGACCAAAAAATTAAGGCGTTGGAAGGAAAAGGTAAAGCGTCATCTCAATGGGATTCAGTTTCCAGCGATCTTATATTAAGAGCAAAAACAGGAATTCATCTTACTTTTAAAAACAATTGAATTTCTCTTCTTTTATAATTAGAAGCATATCTACATTTATTAATTCATCATGTGAATTTTGTAAATTCATCCGTGCTCCACTTTCTAAGAAAAATCCGGAAGTCATTTGTTGAATCGCGAAATGTGAAAAATTACATTATTTATGCCATTGGTGAAATCATCCTTGTAATGATAGGTATCCTATTGGCCCTGCAAGTCAATAACTGGAATGAGGAAAGGAAGGAAAATGCTATAGAAGAGGAGTATTTAATAGCTCTTGAGAAAGAATTTGAAGCCAATGAGGATAAGCTCAATCAATTTATAACCATCAATGAAGATATTATAAATACAACTAAGGAAATCCTCAGACATACTGGCCCTAATTCTCAATTACCGATTTCCGAGGATGAAGTTAACAGTTTGCTGACTGATTTAATTAAACTCAATGTGGAGTATGAGCCCAGTCCGGGGATACTGGAAGACTTGATCAGTTCTGGTAATCTAAATAAATTAAGTAATACAACACTTAGAAAACAATTATCGAATTGGAAAGCACAACTTGCCCAGGTTAGAAGACAAGAGAACACTGTTTTAGAGTACAGGGCTAATATCAAGAACTTATTGATTGAAATAGGGGATACCAGGAATCCGGTTGCTGAGATTTTGATGATTGAGAAAAGCAGTTTCGATAACGAAAATGTACAACTTCTTAAAGATAAAAGAATGGAAAATAATCTGTCATTCTTTGCAATTTCATCTTCTTCATTAGCACACCAATATTATGGAGCTCTTGATATTTTAATCAAGGATATATTAAATACAGTTAGAGATCAATTAGATGATTGATCGAAAATGGTAGATTAATTTACTAAATCTTATAATTTTTTAATTTATAAAATAGTCGATTACGATTAATTTTTGAAGGACAACTGTGTTAATCAGGTATGAGTCTTTTGTAATTTTAACTAAATAAGATATTTCGTATTTCTATCAAGGCATTTTATTTACCTAAATCGAAATTTGTAACTTGAATTGATAACTTCCAGATTGAAAAAGTATCTATAATTGAACCTTATGTGTAAAGTCACTAAATATTTGATTCTCACAATCATAATTTTCTCCTGTTTTAGTTGTCAAGAAGTGGCCACTACGAGAATGGAGAAATTACACAGATTGGTTGAAAAAAGTGAAAAAAACAATTCATTTTCAGGAGGTCTCATTGTCAGTGAGAATGACAGCGTAATTTACTCAGCTGGGATAGGATATGCAGATATAGAGAAAAAAGTATTGAACGATACATCCACAATATTCAATATTGCCTCAGTAGGTAAGCTATTCACACAAATACTCATACTTCAATTATTAGAGAGGGAAAAATTGAATTTAGATGATAAACTTTCGAAGTTTTTTTCATCTTTCAATTCTGATGAAATGAGAGATATTACCATCTTCCATCTTTTAGACCATCGATCAGGACTGGATGATGTATATGTTCATCCTGAATACATTGCTGGTGTACGGAATAATATACCCAATTTTCAGGATCAGATGGTTAAACTGATATCACAAGAAAAGCTAGGTTTTGAACCAGGTGAGGAGAGATCGTATTCCAACTCAGGATATTATTTGCTTGGTGCCCTGGCCTCTCATATTGAAGGTAAATCATTGGCTGATTTAATGAAAGAAAGAATATTTGCAGTCCTTGATATGAATAATTCAGGATCCGCTTTAAATGGAGATTTTGTTGAGGGTCAAGCAAAGCCTTATAAAAAGAATTGGTTAGGAAAACCAAAAGAGGTAACAATTACATTGCCGGGTGATCCTCCCTCAGGTGCAGGGAGTCAATTTGCCTCAACTGCGGATTTGTATAGATTTTATCAATCTATATTGAACGACAATCGGTTATTAAAAGATTCTACTAAATCATTGATATTCAATCATTACAAGGCTATGGAATTTGATTCTATCAAACATTCCGGTTGGATTAACGGATACGTAGGGGGGACGATCGAGGATGGGGTGCTAAAATAGCTTTTGTATTTAATAAAGGGGATAACATAGGAGTAGTAACAGCGTGTAATTATGATCAAATGGCTCACCCTTTTGATTTAAGAGTCCGGGAGATATTGCTTAGTAAAGAATAATTTTCTGATGATAATGTTTGTTGAGAATGAATTCTAAGTTTTAGCATTTATTCTTCAGAATCCAGAATTATTATTATTGTTAATTTCATGGATCATAAATTTTTCATCGATTCTACATAAATGAGACTCATTATAATAATTTTAGTATCCTTTATTGGCATAAATGGATTCGGCCAGGAAGCATTCCGACTCTGGCGTAAAATGAACCAGATCCGCAATGATAAGTTTGACCTGATCCTTCCAGAGGTTATGAAGGAAAACAACATTGATATGTGGATCATTATGAATCGTGAAGACAACTTCGATGCTTTATATTACTAAGGCCAATAGATTGTTGCGTTATTTTTAAAACAATGGAGGGTAAAAGATTGAAAGAGCTCTAGTCGGATTAGAGCTCTTTCAAATTAATAAGTCCAATTAATCTTTACTATTTTATCTAAGTAAAATAAGTTTCTTAGTCATAGCATCTTTTGTTGTGCGAAGTGTAACAAAATATACTCCGGATGTAAGATGTTGATTTTCATTACTCAATGCATTCCATGTAAATTTATTAATTCCTGAATGTGTGTTATTCAAAGTACTGGAATAGATTAATTTACCTGAAGGATCAAAGATATTTAAAAGTACTGCCTGAGTTCTGTTTAAAGTAAATTCAATATTTACTTCATTCACAGCAGGGTTAGGATATATTTTAAATGAGATATTATCACTTATGATATCGTCTACTGAAGTTGATGTTCCATGAATGTTCCTGGCCAGCATTGCTGCATCGGCAAGTGTTTTATCAGGGATGTCATCATTAGGATCATCATTGTGGCATCCAAGACATGAAAATCCTGGACTTAATGATGCTTTCCTCATATCGTCATCTCTTACAGCACTACCATCTTCTGTAAACATTGAAGCAGTATCAGGAGTAATCTTCATTAAGTGAGATCTTACATCTCCTCTGTATCCGCTCTGTCCGATCTTTGTTCCTGACTTAGCAGCATATGGCATGTGACAATCGATACAATCTAATCCAGGAGAATGTGCTAATTCTTCTGCTTGCTCAGCATGACAGGCTTCACAGGTTCTGGTAATTCCATCACCGTCCCAAATGGTTCTTTTGTGCGGATCATGGCACGTTGAACAAGACATTTCTAATTCATAATGTGAAGTAGCTACGAATTCGTCCCATTGCTCATGGTGTCTAATGAATCCTCCGCTTGAGTTGATTGGATCAGTATAACTCCTATTATGGCAACTACCACACATAAAGTTAACATCGTCACCATCTGGATTAGGTGCTTGAACAACACCATCTATTGATAATCCTCCGACTGTGTTGTCTAAATGCAATTGTTCATAAACAAGATCAATATTATCTTTAGTTGGATCAGAAATATGATCACCACCAGGTCCATGACAACTCTCACATCCAATTCCTCCTTCACTGAAGGTTCCTAAGCCTTCAATTCCTGCTAGCCAGGTTCCGGTTGTATCTCCTCCTGTAGTATGGCATTTGAAGCAACTGTAATTATAGATTTTGACATTGCTTGCATTATAATTAACCCATCCATGATTTTCTCCTCCAAAGAAATTGATCTGGTTGTGTCCACCACCTGCATCGTCAAACGAACTACCTGCAGTACCAATTATGTGCCCATCTGTACCTACAAATCTTGTTTTCCATCCATAACCACCAATTACTCCTGCAATATCTTCCCAGGTGTGGCTACCATCTCCTAAGCTGTCCATCCATTCATCCTGGAAGTTGATTGCTTCAGGTGGGTAAGTTGGTTCGACACCATTTTCTACTATCGTAAACTTATAAGGGTGACCTGAAGCCGCCCAGTCATTGTAATGATCCGTGTGGCATCCTTGACATCTTTGGGAAGTTACATAATCCATCTTGACGTGCATGTTTTTAGCTGCAGCAACTGCATACTCTAATGTCTGGTCAGGTATATTATCATTAGGATCGTCGTTGTGACAACCAAGGCATGAGAAGGCAGGACTTAAGGATGCGGGTCGCATCTCATCATCTCTGACATTCTTGCCATCGGCTGTAAACATACTTGCTGTATCAGGAGTGATTACCACCAAGTGAGATCTTACATCACCTCTAAATCCACTAGCTCCTATAGCTGTTCCTGATTTAGCAGCAAAAGGCATATGACAGTCTATGCATGTAGCTGAAGGGGTGTGATTAACCTGTGCCATATGATCTGGATGGCAAGATTCACAAGTTCTGGTGATTCCATCTCCATCCCATATAGTACGTTTGTGTGGATCATGACATGTTACGCATGTAAAACCAACATCTCCGTGAGGTGTGGCTACAAATTCATCCCATTGTTCATGGTGCCTGATAAATCCACCACTTGCGTTAATTGGATCAGTGTAACTTCTATTATGGCAAGTTCCACACATGAAATTAATGTCGTCACCATTTGAGTTTGGAGTTTGAACGACTCCATCAATGGATAATCCTCCTAATGAATTATCCTGATGAACTTGTTCATAGACAAGATCAATATTTTCTTTAGTTGGATCTTTAATATGTTCACCACCAGGGCCATGACAACTTTCACATCCTATACCACCTTCACTGAAGGTGCCAAGCCCTTCAACTCCTGCTAACCATGTACCGGTAGTATCTCCTCCTGTGGTGTGGCATTTAAAACAACTGTAGTTGTAAATTTTAACATTGCTTGCGTTATAATTTACCCATCCGTGGTTTTCTCCTCCGAAGAAGTTGATCTGGTTATGACCTCCACCGGCATCATCAAACGAACTACCTGCAGTTCCAATAATGTGGCCATCAGTTCCTACAAATCTTGTTTTCCATCCATAACCGCCAATAACACCTGCAATATCCTCCCAGGTATGGCTTCCATCACCAAGACTGTCCATCCATTCATCCTGGAAGTTGACAGCTTCAGGTGGATAGGACGGTTCCATTCCATTTTCAACAATTGTAAATTTATATGGGTGGCCTGAATCTGCCCAGTCATTAAAATGATCAGTGTGACATCCCTGGCATCTTTCTGATGTTACATATTCCATGGGTTGATGCATATTCTTAGCAGCAAATGCTGCATATTCAAGAGTTTGATCCGGTATGTTATCGTTGGGATCATCGTTATGACAACCAAGACAAGCAAATGCCGGACTTAGTGATGCTGGTCGTATATCATCATCTCTTACATTCTTGCCATCAACTGTAAACATTGATGCTGTATCGGGAATAATTTTTAATAGGTGTGACCTTACATCACCTCTATATCCACTAGCACCTATTGCAGTTCCTGATTTAGAAGCAAATGGCATGTGGCAATCTATACATGTTGCAGAAGCTGTATGGTTTGTATTGGCCATGTGATCTGTGTGACAACTTTCACATGTTCTCTTAATTCCATCACCATCCCATATCGTTCGCTTATGAGGATCATGACATGTGGTACAATTAAAGCCCAAGTCATCATGTCTTGTAGCTACGAATTCATCCCACTGTTCATGATGTCTTATGAAACCACCACTGGCATTTATTGGATCCGTGTAACTCCTATTATGGCAAGTACCACACATAAAGTTAACATCATTTCCATCCGGGTCAGGAGTTTGAACTACTCCATCGATAGATAATCCTCCTATTGAATTGTCAAGATGCACTTGCTCATATACTAAATCAATGTTATCTTTTGTAGGGGAGGCTATGTGGTCACTTCCTGGTCCATGACAAGCTTCACAACCTATTCCTCCTTCAGAAAATGTTCCCAAACCTTCAACTCCTGCAAGCCAGGTTCC
Source organism: Saprospiraceae bacterium (assembly GCA_013002995.1). Taxonomy (GTDB): domain Bacteria; phylum Bacteroidota; class Bacteroidia; order Chitinophagales; family Saprospiraceae; genus JABDLO01. The sequence goes on from JABDLO010000538.1 coordinate 9,428, forward strand.
GGTGGTATCTCCACCTGTAGTATGACATTTAAAACATGAATAGTTATAAATTTTGACATTGCCGGCGTTATAGTTGACCCAACCATGATTTTCTCCTCCAAAGAAATTAATCTGATTGTGGCCTCCACCAGCATCGTCAAATGAGCTACCTGCAGTACCAATAATGTGCCCATCGGTTCCAACAAATCTTGTTTTCCATCCATAACCACCAATTACTCCTGCAATATCTTCCCAGGTATGACTTCCGTCACCCAGGCTATCCATCCATTCATCCTGGAAGTTGATGGCTTCCATCGGGTACTCTGGGGGCATGTTGTTTTGAACAATTGTAAACTTGTATGGATGACCTGTGGATTCCCAGTCAGTAAAGTGTTCAGGGTGACATATCATACATTGTCCAGATTGAACATAGGTTTGTGCAGTAAGATCATTATTGAAAAGTGTAAAAGAAATGAAAATAAAAGAAATAGGTAGGAGGTTCCTCATGACTTTTGTTTTAATGCATTATTAGTTAGACGTCAAAAAGGAATTGAAGTAATTATGACACTTCTATGACTATATCGGGGCTTATATAATTGAAATATATGATTTAGATCATCATTCTATTTGATAGAAATCAAGAGTGCCAGAAATAGGCTTTGAAGCACATAAAAGATTGTTTTAAAACAATAAAAGTTGATTATTTAGAGTAAAACCCAAGGATTTACCAAATCACAATTTTATTTATATAAATGATTTTGGTCATATATGTATAATGCAATAATAATTAGCGTCAGTAAATAGCAATATTTAGCTAATTATCTGTGTAGACATGTAGGCTATCATTTGCAGTAGGAAGATAATCCATGCCTAAATAAGTAAAAATAATAGCCACAACTCCCAAGATGACAACCCATGATAGGCGCTTTTTACTCCAGCTAGTGATATTCCTGAAATGAAAGTAAGCACAGAATAATAACCAGGTAATGAATGCCCAGTTTTCTTTCGGGTCCCATCCCCAATAGTTAGACCAGGCTACCTGACCCCACCACGCTCCAAGTAACAGGCCTGCTGTCAAAAATAAAAACCCAAACTTTGTGATTTCATAGGTGAATTCACTGAAGTCAACTCTTTCACCTCTACCCAAAGTATGATGAGAGGTTATTCCATCTGGTAGAATTAAATGCAATGTCGCTGCCAATCCAGCAACAAATAGAGCACCATAAGCCAAAAAGTAAGAAATAACATGTGGAATAAACAACCAAGTCTGAAGAGCAGGGGGCAAGGCTATGATTTCAATATCTCTTTTAAAAAGAGCATAAACGAAAATGATAATAATTCCAATAGATGATAGGAGACCAATTAAACTGATTCTGTATCTCCATTCCACAGTTAGGCTTACTAAAGATATGGTCCATATAGCAAATATGAGTGATTCATATAAACTCTTAAATGGAGGTCTTCCTGCATCTATCCATCTATCAACAATTAAATAGGTACATAAAAGGAAGCCAATACTAAAAAATGCAAGACTGGTTATTTCTAGAAATTTATTTCTCTTGATGCTAATTGCCAGATATAATATTAATGTGATGACATAAGCAAGAAATGCAACTTTGAAGATTGGTGTGGTATAGTATAAACTTTCTAACATTGGTTAATTATAATCTGTGAAATAATGCATTTTCATTTTTCTCATGGCCTAATCATTGCTGAAGGGAGTCCTGATATCGATACTTCAGGTAAAAGAGAATTAATATCCCCCCAGTTATTAAGTAAAAACCTAAATATATTAATGGTAATCCAGGAGTATAACTCACACCTATTCCTGAGTAATTTGGATTATCAGGATCATAATCTGATTGATAAAATCGAAATCCATTATAAGATAAAGGATCGTTTACTTTGATTTTCTGTTTTTTTAAAACAATGCCCTCCAGAGAAACGAGGCTCAAGTCACTTTCCCAAAACTTTGTTTCATTATCTCTTATGGATTCAAGAGCAAATAGATATTTAGATTCCGGAACAACAAATTGTCCTCCAGGTCCTTTTTCTGAAGGAAAAATAAAAGCATTCTTCACTTCCTCCCAACCATCTCTTTTTATTTCCATTCTCAAGACCGGATTATCCTGGCTTAGATTTATTGTCGCAGGTTCGGATTGTAAGTAAGCTGCATCAGGATAAATAAAAATCGTTTTGTAAGTACTTTTACTTTTACCAGGTATTGGATATTCCTTGTCAGGCAAAGCATTTTTATTGGTTATCTTACCATTAATTACTTCATATATCATATTTTCTGACCCTATAAAAATAACTTTTGGTTCCTGTGACCAAGATGATACTGTATTAGGGTTATTTATCAATTGTTTAATTTTATCTGGAACATCCCAATAAAATTCAAAGGCGATTCCTAATATTGGATCAATTAACTGGTTCTTACCCTTTCCACTGGTCCTTAAATGTATAATATTGCCACCGTGTGGGTTTATTAATTCGAATAGAATTCCTGGATTTATAGGTACAACTGTATCAGCCTCCTCCGGATAACTGTATTCTAAATAAAAGTTAGGATAAAACTCTTTTACTGTAAACTCTATATCAGTTCCATATACCTTCCTGGGTTTATCTATATCGATAGGCAAGGATGCTACTATTCTAGATTTTGTTTTTTGATCAGCTGAATTATTGTTTTCCCAGATTTGAATTCTATGGTCAGGTTCAAATTTTTCTGACTTAAAATCATTTAGTCTTAGATTGAAATCTAGCGATATTGTGTCTATGATTTTATTTGTATTTGAGCGATATACGGACACAAGATTTGTAGGATCTCCCTTTGTAAGTTGTATAAGGCCCCTATATCCTTGATAAAAATCCAGCCAGAATCCCATTAATACAACAACAGGGCCTAAATGTGCTAATTGAAATCCTAGATTTTCTTTATTAAATCCCTTTTTTATGCTAATCTTCAAAAGACTAATGGTTAAGAGAAGAAAAAGTATCACATACCACCAACTGTGGAAAAGATCATCAATTTTGAGAAAAGAAAAGACATCAGAAAAGAAGGGTCCGTATCTGGTTTGGAAGGTTGTAGATGTCATATTCTGGCCAATAAATGTCCCAAGTGCTGTACCGCCTGCCAAAAGCAAAATAGAGGAAATAGCAAAATATGGTGTATCAATTACTCGATAAACTTTTTTTCCCCAAATAATTCCAAAAACCGAAAACACAATGACTACAATAGAAATCCCTAATAGATTAAATTCATCTTGGGTATTAGTTTTGTCGTATATATTTTGAGTTATTACTCCAAGAAAACTAGATGCAAGCAAGAATTTAAATGCTGTTGAGAAACCGATTTGTTTAATAAATTCATTTCCTGAACTACCTGCTAGATCCTGTTCTTTATGCTTTTGCATTAATTTCTGTTTTGATGTAAGGCTATTGAACTTTGATTTTATATCAATTATGAATGTCTAAACTAAGCAGAAGAGTTAATTCCATCCAATGACTTGAGTCACCTGACCTAGCATGAATGATCATTATTTATGGTTTCTTCTAAGAAGTTTAGTAAGGCATTGACAGATATTTTGGTAATTAACTGATATCGTCTAACTAATTAAAATCTAGGATATGTAATAAGGCCATAAACATTTGAAGTAATAATTTGAATATCCTGTAACTTGCCATACATTGGAATTCCATTTAACTTATTTAGATCTTTAAGTATATGAGACACTTTTATTTATTATTACTAATATTATTTAGTTTCAATTCATTCGGCCAGGAAGCATTCCGACGCTGGCGTAAAATGAATCAGATCCGAAATGATAAGTTTGACCTGATCCTTCCAGAGGTGATGCGTGAAAACAACATTGACATGTGGATCATCATGAATCGTGAAGGTAATTTTGATCCATTATATCCGGATATGGGAGAGGGATATGTAGGCCGTACAGGTTACTATGTATTTACAGATAATGGTGGAGATAGAATCGAAAGAGCAGCATTGGGTATCAGTGGATATTTATTGAAGGAAGGAGGTGCGTATGACCACTTCGGCGCTGAAATTGAGTTGAAAGAATTTGTGGAAGCCAGAGATCCACAAAGAATTGGATTGAATATTTCAAGGGAAATAGGCGGAGCTGATGGATTGTCTTATTCCGGTTATTTAGAATTGGCAGAAATTCTTGGTGAGAAATATGAAAAGCGGTTTGTATCTGCTGAAAAACTGGCTTCTGATTTCAGATCCAGGAGGGTTGCTAGCGAGATCGCAGTATTTGCGGAAGCATGTGACATCGCTTACCAGATAACTGAGAAAGCTCTTTCCAATGAGATCATCACTCCTGGTATTACAACTCTTGAAGACGTAGCATGGTGGATGAAAGAACAATTGTTTGATAAGAATTTAGGATCCTCATTTGGAATGCCATCTGTGTATGTCACAGGAGCTCCTGGAATTATAGCAACTTCCAATGACAGGATCATTCAAAGAGGAGATATCATCATGATTGACTGGGGTGTAGGACTGATGAATATGTACACCGATATGAAGAGAATGGCTTATGTACTACAGGAGGGTGAGACAGCAGTACCTCCAGGCATCCAGAATGCCTTTGACCAGGCCGTTGAAGTAAGAACCATCATCAAGGAAACCATCAAGCCGGGTGTTACTGCCAAAGAAGCTGAAGAGGCTGTCTATCAAGCCCTAATTGATAAAGGTTTTAATAAAATGAAAGGCTTCAACCAGGCAACCGATAAAGATGTAACAGATG
>JABDLO010000335.1 GCA_013002995.1 Saprospiraceae bacterium
ATATCCTATTGACTTTTATGGGTCTAAATCAGGTTATGGAGACAATGATATGACCCTGGGACATCCATCTGTCAGTTCAATTGAAAAACCTAATGTTTTATTAATGATCGGAGGGGGTGTAAGTTCATATGATGCCGGTGAATTCTGGCACTTGATGGATACTCGATTTAATATTCCTGTAACTAAGGTTGATGTAAATGATTTTTCACCTCGAGTATTGTCTCGATACAACACCCTGGTCATGGTAAATGGTAGATATGGTGAACTATCAGACAGTGATATAAAAGGAATTGAAGCTTGGGTAAATCTGGGAGGAAAGATCATTTTATTCAGAAGTGCTGTCAATTGGGCAAGGAGTAAAAATCTTATAAAACTTGATAGTAAGAAAAAGCAAACCCAGGATATGGAATATGAATTTAAATATTCTGACGCTGCCGCAAACCAGGGATCCAGAGTTCTGGGTGGAGCAATATTTGATACTGATGTGGATCTGACACATCCGTTATTATATGGATACGATGATGATTCGCTGCCAGTATTCAGGAGGGGGACAACATATTATAACCCGACTTCTAATAAATATGCAACTCCGGTCAAATATAAGTCCAACGCCAGGCTTTCAGGTTACGTACCTAGTGGTATGGAATCTGATTCTGATGGAGCAGCTGCAGTTACGGTGCATGGAAAAGGAAGGGGGAGGATCATTGCCATTAATGACAACCTCAATTTCAGAGGAGTATGGTGGGGAGGCAGTAAATTGGTTGCTAATGCTCTATTTTTCACCTCCAGTATTAGGAGTAGCACGATTCAATTTGAGGAAGATGAGGAATAACTTATTCTTTGATTGATATTGATTGAAGCATAGAAGGCGTTGCAAACCAACGTTCATTGGGAAAGATTTCCTTCTTTATTATAACGCATTGCACGTTTAATCCCTTTGTTTTACATGCCTCCGGCATATTACAGGGAGAATACTTTCTATTACCTTCCACGGAAATTATATAGTAAGTATCTCCAGCTTTCTCTATGGTACCTGCAGAGACCTGAACAGTGTCCTGGTTTTGACGATCCGGAAAGCAATCTGATGTATCTACCGTTATTTTCTGATCTTGATTATAAGTGAAATGCTTGGTATGATTACAACTATTTACTACCAGCAATGCAGAAGCTACTACAGAAATCATATAAGAATAAATAGGTAGCATATTCTATCGATTAAATCATATTATTCAATGCTTTTAAAGCATCATTTATACCTTCTGGTTTACCTCCACCTGCTGAAGCGAAGAAAGGTTGTCCTCCTCCTCCCCCGTTTATATGCTTAGCAAGTTCTCTTATCATTGTTCCCGCATGATAATTTTCAGTTAATCCTTTGGACACCAACAACATCAATTGAGCTTTACCTCCCTGGGCTAAGCCTAGCAAGATAATTGCCTCACCTAATTCTTGCTCAATATTGTATGCTAAAGTCTTCATTGATTTATTATCAATACCTGAAACTTCTCCTGAAACAACTCTGACACCAGAGATGGTTTGAGCATTGTTAATAAGCTCCTGCTTTACCGATTGAGCTTTTACATGCATCAACTCTTCAACTTCCTTTTTAAGTTTTTTATTCTCATCGATGAGCCCTTTGATGCTTTTCACAATATCAGAAGGATTCTTAACAAGGTGTTTTACCTCATTGAGTGTTTCAATTTCCTCTCTCACGTATAATTCTGCCTGAGAGGCTGTGACAGCTTCTATCCTCCGCACTCCTGCGGCAATTGCACTTTCGCTGATGATCTTGAATAATCCGATCTCACCAGTTGATTCCACATGACATCCACCACATAATTCAACTGAATAATCGGAGTCAAATGTGATCATTCTTACGGTATCTCCATATTTTTCACCGAAAAGCATCATTGCCCCAGCTTGTTGAGCTTTTTCCATTGCAATGGACCGGTCTTCTGCTTTCGGTATATTTTCTCTGATCTTTTCGTTTACGATGTCTTCAACTTTTTTAATCTCTTCGTCTGTCATTTTTTGAAAGTGACTGAAATCAAATCTGAAATGGTGATCATCTACCAATGATCCTTTCTGTTGTACATGTTTTCCTAAAACATTCCGCAAGGCTGCATGCATAAGGTGGGTTGCAGAATGATTATTTTCAGTAAGTTCTCTCTTTTCATGATTTACAGTGGCATTCCAGGACACTTGTGGATTTAAAGGAATTTTGTCAACATAGTGAATGATTAACTCATTCTCCCTTTTGGTATCAAGCACCTGGATGATTTCGTCCTCGTTGGACAGGGTTCCTGTATCTCCCACTTGCCCACCTCCTTCCGCATAGAAAGGTGTTTTATTGAGCACAACCTGATAAATTTCCTTATCTTTTTCCTTAAGTGTTCGATATCTAAGGATGTCAATCCCTACAGCTGAAAGGTGGTCATAACCGATAAATTCAACAGCACTATGGTTGTTAATAATGATCCAATCTCCTGCTTCTCTTTTGGCATCTGCTCGTGATCTTTCTTTTTGTTCATTGAGTGCAGCTTTAAAACCATCTTCATCAACCTTCCACCCTTTTTCTTCAGCGATCAACATGGTAAGATCTATCGGAAATCCATAAGTGTCATAGAGTTCAAAGGCTGTACGGCCATCCAGAATTCCTTCTTTAATATCCAATTGATCCATTCTTTTCAGTCCTCCTTCTAAGGTTCTCAAGAAACCTTTTTCCTCTTCTTCAATGACCTTCGCCACAAATTCTTTCTGTGCTTCAAGCTCCGGAAAAACATCTTTAAAGCGAGTCGCCAGAAGATCTACTAACTTGTAAATAAACGGATCTCTCAGGTTGAGAAAGGAGTAGTAATATCGTACCGCTCTTCTGAGGATTCTTCTGATCACATATCCAGCTCCTGTATTTGATGGCAATTCACCATCAGCAATTGTAAATGATACTGCTCGCAAATGGTCCGCAATAACCCTCATAGCTATATCAGATTTACTTTCGTCGTTGTACTTACCTGTATACTTTATCCCACTTTCTTTTTCAATAAACTCAATAAACGGTGTAAAAATATCAGTATCATAATTAGAAAGTGTCCCTTGTAACGCCATACATAATCTTTCAAATCCCATTCCTGTATCCACATGCTTAGCCGGTAATTCCTCTAGTGAGCTATCTGCCTTTCTATTGAATTGAATGAATACAAGGTTCCAAATCTCAACTACCAATGGATGGTCCTGATTTACAAGGTCCTTTCCATTTACTTTATGTCTCTCTTCTTCTGATCTTAAGTCTATGTGAATTTCTGAACATGGCCCACAAGGTCCGGTGTCTCCCATTTCCCAGAAATTATCTTTCTTATCAAAATACAGTATTCTTTCTGTTGGAAGATGTTTCTTCCAAAAATCAGCAGCTTCCTCATCAGCATCTAAATTCTCCTCTTTATCTCCCCCGAAAACAGTAGCATACAATCGATCAGGGTCCAACCCATATGTATCTACGAGTAATTCCCAGGCCCAGTCAATGGCTTCATTTTTAAAATAATCCCCGATAGACCAATTGCCCAACATCTCAAACATGGTGTGGTGATACGAATCTCTTCCCACTTCTTCCAGGTCATTATGCTTACCTGAAACCCTAAGGCATTTCTGAGTATCAGCAATTCTAGTTGTGGGAGCTTCTTTGGTACCTAGGAAGTAATCTTTAAATTGATTCATTCCTGCATTGGTGAACATTAAGGTAGGATCATCCTTTACTACTATTGGTGCTGAGTCGACAATTTTATGACCTTTGTTTCTAAAAAATTCAAAAAACTGATTTCTAATGTCCTGTGATTTCATGTCGGATACTTGGCAGTTGTGTTTTTAATGAAAGCTAATTTTTTCAATAAATTCGGAATATGTGACCTTATCAATTGATATACACATATTTATTCATAAAAGCCATACATATGTAATGTCTTTAATATGTATGACAAAATATTTTGTATTCTCAGAGTATAAACCTATTTTTACGTCGGTTTTATAGTCCCCTGACATACGTATTTAACGGTCGCAAATGTAATTATTTCTGTGCTAAGGCGCAGATGAGAATGAATTTTATTATTTAACCAAACCCCGGATTAACTCTGGATTCAGAGTCATGCTGTAATTGAGATGAGTAAAATAAAGTACGTATACAATCCTCAAACCCTACAATTTGAGCCCCATAGACCACCACTTAAATCAAAGCTGACAAAAATCGGAGGATTTATCTCCATGATGATTGTCAGCTGCGTTGGATTCTATTTTGTTGTGAATGAATACTTCCCTACTCCGCAGGAGCAAGCTTTAGAGAGGGAAATAGATCAAATGCAATACACCTATTCTGGTCTTATTGAAGATTTTAACATATTGGCCGGAGATCTGGAAAAACTACATCAAAAAGATTCAGAAGTTCATAGAATGATATTCGGAATTAACCCTATGGATGAAGGCATATGGGAAGGTGGTATCGGTGGTGTGGACAGATATGAAAACCTAAGAAACCTAAGAGAAAGCGGTGAGATCATTACTGAATCACTAAGTAAAGTTGAAAAGATCAAAAGAAAAGTAGATCTACAAAACAAGTCATTGGATACCCTTTATCGATTGGCATTAGAAAAAGAAAAAAGGCTGGCAGCTATTCCATCCATAAAACCAGTCGTTGAAGATGCTCTCAAAAGAAAGATGAGAAACTTGTCAGGGTATGGTATAAGGTTACATCCTGTACACAAAGTTAAAAAACTACATACTGGAATTGATTTCACAGCTCCAAGAGGAACGCCTATTCAAGCGACTGGTAATGGAACTGTAATAAGAGTAGAAAATAGAAAGAGTGGATATGGAAAGAATGTCGTGATAGACCACGGATATGGATTCACAAGTTTATATGCCCACATGCAGAAAGTGAATGTGAAGAAAGGTCAGAAAGTTGTTAAAGGACAACAAATAGGAGAAGTAGGGAGCACTGGCACATCGACAGCTCCACATTGCCACTATGAAGTAAGAGTTAATGGAAGAGCCGTTAATCCGATAGACTATTGTCTTGATGGTCTTTCCCCTGAAGAATACAAAGAACTGGTAGAGAAAGCTTCTGTAGAGAATCAATCATTTGACTAATTACTCCCGATTTACATACAAAACGAACTATTCAAATGCTGTCTAAATTAGGCGGCATTTTTTTTTATATCAATAGAATTATGTCAATGGATTCAATAATATTATCTTGAAGGCGCAATTTCTCTTATAACATAACCAGTAATCAAATTAATGAGACCAACCACCAAGAAAAGAACAATGACGTCCAGGCAAAGGACTATTATCCAGAAAGTTGCTGACGCCAATATTTCACCACATTCAGAAAGAGCCAATGCTCTCCTCGATGTTGATGAAGGATTGACACAATCTGTTGCTGCAGAAAAAAATGGATTAACACGAGATATAGTGAAGTACTGGTTAATGAAATTTAGAACCAATGGAACTGCTATATTCCCTTCTGAAACAAAACAGACAACTTCTGCATCTGCTCCTGGTAAAACATCAAAACCGGCCAGCAAAAAAGAAGTCCCTGCTGAAACAACTGACGAAGCAGCTCCTAAGAAAGATGTAGTACAAGTAGCAGTAGAAGCAAATGATAGCGAACCTGAAGAAAAAACCGGGAAAATGAAAAAAGCTAAAAAACAAAAGGAGGCAAAAAAATCTAAGAAAAAGAAGAACACTAAAAAAGAGAAAAAAGCTAAAAAGGCTAAAATCACCAAAAAAGGCAAAAAGAAAAAAGAAAAAGCAAAAGGAAAAAAGAAAAAGAAAAAAGGCAAAAAGAGTAAGAAGAAATAGCTAGTGTATCATCTCTAGCATTTAATTAATAACTTTTTCTATCACTTTTTTTCAACCATCTTAAAAATAATTCATCAGCTTTTTCAATTGATATATGTATAAAAGGGATACTCCTGTCTTCGATAGACATGTTTATTTCATTGTAAATAAACTCATCATCAAACTCTCCCCGGGCAGCATCTTCCCTTGTACATACATAATATACGGCTTTCGGCCTTGCCCAATATATAGCACCAAGACACATCGGGCATGGCTCACATGAAGAATAAATAACACATCCATCTAATTGATAGGTCCCCAAAAAATCACAAGCCTTCCTGATGGCTACAACTTCAGCATGAGCTGTAGGATCATTAGAACTGAGGACACAATTATGACCTTCTGCAATGACCTCATCTCCCTTAACTATTACTACACCAAATGGGCCTCCATCCCCAGATTCCATCCCTGATCTAGCAAGTTCAAGCGCTCGCTTTATATATGTATGATGATTCTCCATTAATCATATTATTTAAAAAACTCCTCCCAATATACCGTCCGGTTTTCTTTGGCTGAGGTCTTGGCCAATTCAAGAATCTGCATGACCATCAGGTTATTCTCTAATGAATTAAGATCATATGCTGATAGTTCATGGCCTTCTTTTACGACCTTATGAAGCAAAGCAAATGGATCATGGCATCCTTGTTTAAGTGGTGGTGGATCCCCTTTATAAAATCCTGCATTTTCATCTTCCATAATGACCATCTGATTCCCACCTGTAGATTGAATATATCCTTTGGTTCCAAATACTTCCATATCCTTACGATTATGAGACCAATTCCAGGAAGCTTCAATAATAGATTGAGCGTTTTTATAGTCTATAATAATCAAGGCTTCATCCTCCACATCAGGATACAAGTGGGGCTTCAGTTGTTTAGTAATTGCAGTTACACTCAATGGTTGCTCTCCCATCATCATCCATGTAGAGATATTAGCACCATAACAACCAAAATCGGTGAGAGCCCCACCTCCATTCAATACAGGATCAGTCAGCCATTCCAGAAACTCTTCATTACAACCTATTTCTATGGGGCCAGGATGTCCGGTGTAGAATTTCATTTTTCTTATGCTCCCTATTCTTGAATCATTATTTATCAATTCATATGTCCTATGCGTTGAAGGATACCAGGTAGTTTCATAATTAGTAAGAAGGTGGACATTGTATTTTCTGGCTATATCAACCATCCTATTTGCATGATCGATACTGACAGCAAGAGGTTTTTCTACCATGATGTGAATACCCTTGGGTGCAAAGAACTCAACAACATTTAGATGATCATAAATGGTATTAAATACCGTCACAGCATCTACATCAACATGCTCTGACATTTCTTCCATTGTATTAAAAACAATGTCCATTGAATAGCCATGCTGTTCTGCGTACCTTTGGGCTAATTCTGTGTTGGGTTCAACAATCGCAACGATTTCAATATCCCCAAGTTTTTCCCTCCCCAAGATCCAATGCACGTGCGTATGGACCAAACCAATAACCCCTACTTTCAGCTTGTGATCTGATTTACTTTCCAATGGATGAAGAGTCTCTAACTTAGAATAATCATATACAGGTCCTATTACCAAGGTCAGTATTAATGATATGAACAGCACTTTCATAGGCTTGAGCTATTTACAATATAAATTACCTGTTCATTATTCTGTCGATTAATCCCTGGTTGAGTCTTACATAGTCCGGATTTCCACCTGTCTGAGCTAAGCTCATTGAGTGTTGAGCAACCTGGATGGCTTCTTTATCTCGTCCCAATCTTTCCAAGATTTTAGCCTTGGCATGAACCACCCAGTATTGTTCCGCCTCACTATTATCAATCACTTTATTGATCCAAACCAAAGCTTTAGCAGCATCCTGATTGGTATCATAATAATAATTTGCGGCTTGAAAATAAGCCATCATATTGTCAGAGTCACGGTCTATGATCTGATCCTTTATTTGCTGCATTATCCTGCTATCAATATCGGATTCGATCTTGAACATGGCCTTGGTATGTTCCCATTTCATGTTGAAATTGGCCGAATTCCTCGTAAAATCAGAAAAACTGATGGTAAAGGTTTCATAATGACTACTAGGATGTTTTACCTTTACCTTAAGTCTTAGGTAGTCATCAGCCTCTTCATATCCTAGCGATCCCCACCAGGTCAGGTTTTTACTTAGGATGATGGTTGCAGAGTCTTCACGAAAAATGGTGTATAAGGCATATTTCCCCGCTTGAACTGGATTGCCTTCTATCAAGACATCCTCGCTGAAACTTATTTTAGTAGATGCATTAGCACCTGTACGCCATACCTCGCCATAAGGAATAAGATTACCTGCTACAGCCCTTTCTCTTGCACTTGGCCTCGAATACTCCACTTCAACTTCACTGAAACCGATGGTTCCCTTTAATTGAAATAAAGGACTCATAGGAGGCACCTCAATTTGAGCTTGAACCTGGAAGAATGAAAAAAGGATAAGGATTCCTGTATATAATCGACACATAATTATAATATTTATTGAATAGCTACTTTTGGCGAAAGCTAAACAATTCCAATCATATCGACAACCAGTAGTTCAGTTTTATGGCAATATTCCTGTCCTTGCTACCAAACATGCCCTCAATTCTGTAATTATCCGTATACACTAAAAACAAATCTGACATCGGAGCAAACCTCCATTGAAGTCTGCTATTTACATTAAAGTTATCAGCCTGGGTGTTGTATTGAAGAAAGGTAGTCCAGAATAATGAAGTTGAAAAATTGATTTCCGCTCTTCCAGTTGCCAATGTAAGATTGAGATCACCATATGGGTCTGGCATGTTGATGTCATTGTATTCAATTCCAACTGAGAAATTACCCCAAGGTTGAGCCCTGTATGAAACATTGGTATTGATCGTAAGCTTAGTACCTTCATAGAATTCACCATACACCGCAAACATGGTATTCTGAATTTTTTTCCTTACATCTGTATTGTACTGGATGTTGAATTCAGTCATGTTATAAGTTTCAGCAGGAATTGGTGTATCGGTAATACCGAAAGGGAATATAAGGTCAACATGGTGGTTATTTAATCTAAATCGCAGTTGAGAAGTATTCTTAAAGAATATAAAATGTCGAATCCGGTTATACCATTCTGTCAATCCATATCCTTCATTAAACCAGATGAAATTTTCAATTCCTGACCAATGGAAATTAACTGGCCCGTCATTCTCCGGAAAAATATAATAATTAAACATATTTCCAATCTGTGAATACCCTATTCTGACGACTTCCCCTGTAACGGGGTTAAAATTATTGATCCTATTATTAAATCCAATATCGGTGAAGTAATTCTCACCAACATGTTGTGCCTGAACAAAGGCTCTAAACTTAGTTCCGTTATAAAATAGGCCTCCATGGAGGTGTTGATTATCTTCTGAAAAGCCATCTTTTGAAGATAATAAATATCCACCTTGAACTTGCCATTTCCCATCTTCTGTACTAAGGTCAGCCTCAAGGCCTCCATTTCTACTATATGCCCTTTGTAGGGATTCTGATCCATCGTAAGTCTGACGATTCAGAAATAAACCCTTAAGAAGAGACCGCTTGCCTATGCGATGATGAACCGCAGTAGCACTAAAGTTCTGTCCCAAAGTCTGATCAGTAGTTCTGCTATGTATATTGAATAGTCCTATACGGGTTCTTTCTGTAACATTTCCGGTAAGCCTGGCACCATAAAGAATAGGCACTGTTCTTCCAAAAGGATCAAGTCCAATTCTTCTTGAGTAAAATGGTTGATTGGCACCCTGACCAAACCTGAAAATATCATTGTTTTCTATAAAAAATTGACGCCGTTCAGGAAAAAAAATACTAAACCTGGTGAGATTGGTTACTTGTCTGTCAACTTCTACCTGAGAAAAATCCGGATTGAGTGTCAAGTCCAGGTTTAAGGAATTGGTCAATCCGATTTTAGCATCCCCTCCTATTTCGAGATCTGTATCGCTTGGTGTATTTTCAGATTTTGAAGTTCTGAATGCAGAATAAGGAATGACTGAAATATTAGTACCGGATTTTCCCGGGGAGCGGTCCCAATTGATTCTCCCAAGATACCCCAGGTCGGTAAATTCAAATTGTCGTGGGATTGGACACCAAACCTGGACTTCATTAGTGCCAGGTTCAATACGGATAAAGTTTATACCCCACTCCATATTGTCAGCATTAAACCTTAATGTCTTGAAAGGAATAAACATTTCAACTGACCAGTAGTCTTTTTCTCTTGCCGTTGCAACAGACCACCGATTATCCCAGGAAGGATCGCTACCCTCTGGAGAAATTAACACTTCAGTCTGGGCTCCCATGACATTCACACCAAATGCAAACCCATTGGTTTTCTTATTAATCGGATCTATTACAACTCCAAATTCATCGCTCTCTCCAAAATTATCACGTTTGAGTGTCTGCACAACATATTGCCGATTATCATAGCACCTGGCACCTATATATAATCCTGAATCATCGTGGGTGAGCATTACTTCGGTTCTACTTTCAGCTCTTTTATTGTCGACTGGTGCTTGTAACCAAAAATCAGTGGCAAGCTGCAATCCTGACCATGATATTTCATCTAGTTTCCCATCAATTTCAATCTTACCTTTAATAGACTGAATTTGGTATTTATAACCATCCGGGTTGAATCCAGTATCCTGGGATTTTAAAATTGAAGTAAACAGTACAAAAATGATTAAGCAGCGGTACATAAGAAGGTATTACAAGTGTAAAAGTCTTAAATCTCTACACTAATAAAGAATATTAACAGACCAATCATATAACTTAATCTATGAATGATTGCATTTAAGGATTGGGTGATTCTCTTATTTGATTATTAGACGTTTTTCACTTATTACCCTTCGTATTAATGGCCGTATTTGTAAAAGAAAAAGAAGAGGTGATTCTCACTTCTATTCAATGAAAAAGGGCCCCAATTTGAGGCCCTGATTCTATATCAACAAGTCGGTTTTACTTATCTTAAATTAACCATCTTCTTTGAGGCAATAAACTTACCAGCTCTTAAAGTATAGTACAATACTCCGGTTGATGGTATTTCATCCTTTCTGATGGTTATTGAGTTATAACCCTGAGGATATACCTGGTTAAATCTCTTAATTACCTTTCCAGATACATCAGTAATTTCCAAAACTACTTGTGTTGACTCAGGCAATCTGAAGTCTATTCTGGTCTGTTCAGTGAATGGATTTGGTGCATTCTGCATTAAAGCAAATCCACTTTCCGTATCTTCTGTCTGAATCAATTCCAATCCAACTATAGTTTCTGAATCGATATATGCTTCTGCATCAGTTACTGAGGAATTGATGTTCATATCAAGACCTGAATCATTATTTTCCAACACTTCAAATTCAAGTGTAAAGAGAGGCTCCTCAGAAATGCTTTGAGCTTCAATATCATTCCAGCTGAATGTAAGTAAACCATCTTTCTCATACATAGTACCTATATGATCATTGGTTATACTTAATTCTCCTGGAATTATTCCATTGTATCTGATGTATCCCGGATCATAATCTAAGGTAAATTGAAGTCCTAAGAGTGATTCCATATTTCCATAAACAGGCATTTCTATAATAGCACCTCTTTCAGCAATCATTTTAGGTGACTGAAGAGAAATGGTTTTTTCAGATCTGGTTGTAACATCCATTCTTGCATTGGCTCTTGCATTGTTATTTACGTCACCGATTTTAATGGCTACCATATCCTGACCTGATTTATCTTCAGTAAGTCTGTTGTAGGTTATTCCTTCCTCGTATGGGAATGGACTCTCATTATCTGCAAAAGGCATGTTTCTATCCACAAATTTCCATGACTTCTGATTTCCAGGAAACTTACTGCTTATTCCGAGTATGGCCTTTCTTAATGCAATGATATCTGAACTTGATACCCTATCATTGTTATCAGCATCTGATGCTATGATCTTATATGGAGATTCTAATGGATCAATTCCCAATATGTGTCTCTGAATCATTACAAGGTCAAGCGTTGATACACCATTTAGGATATCATCCTCTTTATCTCCTTTAAGCTCATAATCATGATTCATCTGAAGATTGTTGAATAGGTATTGACCATTATCACTTGTCATGATTGTTGAAGACATTTCTGGTATATCACTATCCAGAATGACTTCTACTCCTTCAACATAATCAAAAGCTTCAGTAGCTACTGCTCCAGATATGTATGCCATACCCTCTTGAGTTGTTCCATCGCATGCATCTCCAGCATTATCTTGTAATTGCAGGATTACAGAGCAGAAATCAAAATTAAGTTCTTCATCCCATACTGTCATGTTGAGGTTTATCGTAGCTTCTTCTCCATTAGGAATATCAAGGCAATTGAATACCATTCCTGATGTATTGTCAGCAGTGATCCATTTCTGGGCATTACCCATGAGATATTCTGCTTCTGTAGCTTCTTCTCCAGCTCCCTTGAAGAAATGATCTTCATCTAATCTGGTCAATATTGGATTAGAATTATTGAAAGTAAACAATAAGTCTCTCTGAGCAGTACAATTATCAAAACTTCCAAAATCATAATCTCTAGCCCATAATTCAACCATACCATTATTGTTCATTACAACCGTAGTAAGATTGGTTATACAATATGGAGTAGGTTTCTTCCTGTCTACAACAGTAATGATTTGCTCACATGTAGAAACATTTCCACACTTGTCTCCGACTCTCCATCTTACTCTATATACACCTGTCGCCCATTCATCAACTATATTAGGCCCTTCTCCTCCAAAGTTGAAATTTCCATCATTGTCAACATCAACATCGTAAGAGAATTCGAGGTCTTCAATTGGAGTACAATCATCGAAAGCATCAATCGTGACATTTACATCCGCTGTACAATTTTCATTGTAAGCTGGGATCTCAATATCAAAGCAATTACTAAAGATCGGATCAATGAAGTTTTTCTTCTTCAGTATCTGTACATCAGAGAAGATCCCAAGCTGGTTTACCGGGTCATAGGTACACCAGTCAATTACTGTCCATGTACGCAGGATCTTTTCACAAGCTTCCTGTACTACATAGAATTCCTGGTCTTCATAAGTAACAGCCGTAAGACTACAATTGTCATCAGTAATGTGTGTTACATAAGGATATCCAAGGTTCTCAACATATACGTTTTCCAGATCTTCCACTGCAAGTGATCCTTCACATACATCTGTTTCATAATCATGAGCCCAGTCTATGTCACTTTCGTCAAAAGGATCTCTATCGACTAATGTTATTATCTGCTCACATGAATACTTCAATCCTTGAGCATCAGTAGCTGTCCAGGTTCTTCTTACAAATCCCTCTCCACACTGATCTATATAAGGATCATCCTCAAACTCCACCATAGGAATACCACAATTATCTATGGCATCAATACCTGGAATTACATCTCCGGTTATGTCAAGATTTGTATAGTCTTCAAAGCAGTCCAATTCAATATCATCAGGACAATAAATGAAAGGAGGCAGTTTATCCTGAACTTTCACTTCAACCATACATGTATTATGGTTTCCTGAGGAATCAGTAACCCTGAATTCTACCATTATCGAAGTATTTACTTCTGCACAACAAAATTTCAAAGTATCTCTGAAGATGGTGTTGTCGTAATCAGGCAGCAGATCTCCACACATATGAGTCATCTTTCTAGCCTGATACTTTACGATCTCGCAGTTGTCATGACTTCCATCATCAAATGTTATTGCAGGAACTTCAGCCCATCCTTCAGATCCGATACTCGCTACTGTAAATTCATCACATACAGCAATCGGAGGTACCTGATCTTCTACTGTAATCATAAATATTTCTTCTGAAGTCTGATCACATTCATCGGTAATTCTCCATTTGACAAGAGTCTTACCTACCGGTACAAAACTGATGTAATGCTCACCATTAACTACCTCTACATTGGTATTAGTGAATAGACCATTAGGATCAACATTACCTAATATATCTTCATATTGATAGCTAATGTCGTATGTGAACTCATCAGAGCAATCATCTGTGACATCAGGTTTTACCGCATGGTAGCGAGCAAAACACTCAAATACTTCAGTACTTATAGTTATATCTTCTACTCCTGAGATTGTAGGTCCTTCTTTATCTTCTACCTTAATCAACTGGTTGTGTGTAACCAAATCACCACTACACCACTCAAGTACTTTCCATTCTCTGAGAATCTTATAAGATCCCGGACAAACTTCAAGAATTTTATCTTTATATGGAAGAACCTGAATATTCTCACAAATATCACCCATAGGATACCCTGTCACTGTTGAATCTGGAATAATGGTTCCGTAATCAGAACACGATAAAGGACCAGGATTACCATTCAATCCGTCATAATCAGGAGGGAAAACTATATTACTGATGTCATTTCTATATACATATATCAATTGGACACATGGATTGGATATATTTCCAGATGAATCTTGTGCATTCCATGTTCTTCTGATTATTCTGTCATATGGACTGGTACAATCCTGAGTAATTATCTCATCATCATATGTCGCAATAGCAGGTCCGCAAGGATCCAAGCCTAATAATTCGAATTGATTTTCATCTTGGTTAAGCACCGTTATTCCGGTACCCGGGAAAGTTATTGTTCCACCTGATTGATTTACAACCAGTGCCAGTTTCTTAATCGTTCCACCACCTGATGCCACATTATTATCTTCTACCCTTATTGTCCAGATCCCTTCCGGATCATCACCCAATAATGCATCTAGTGAAGTTGCACCTTGAAAGGATCCTGTAAGAACAACACCACTTTCACAAGCTCCCTGGAGATCCAGGTATGTATTGGCAGCGTCATCATCTATTGTCACCTGTAATCCAGAATTACAAGTAGGGGAAAGACCGCTAAATAGAAGAAACTCACCTCCACCATCATTGGGGTGATCAAGATAAATAGCAAGATCAGACAGATTATCATGCTCAATGCTGATGTAAAAATTAAAGTCAAGTAAGGTTGAATTCTGCAACCCGAAAACATCTATATCAAAACTCTCATTGAAAGCGCCAGAAGGAGCAATGTCAGGAACATCCACATTGGCAGCATAACCTAAATTAGAGGAAATAGGGGCACCTGGAGTTAAATCTCCAGTACACGTAGTATATAACGTGTCACAAACCAATGGTGGTGGATTTTTATCTTCTACCACCAGTGTTCCCCAACAGGAATTCCCGGAATTGGACTCAACAGATACATTGAGTGTCTGTCCAATGTTGGCTCTTGTAACTGTATTTCCGTAATTATTACCCTGGTTATCTGTAATGACAACGGTGAGTATTTCTCCCATACAGTCCATCTCAGAACTTTCTAGAATTTGGTTAGGCTCAATGACTGCCATACATGCATCGTCCAGAGATACAAATACTTTGTCATTACAAGCAAGAGCACATTGTGCTGAAGCATCATTCACCATTGTACTCATCAAGACAATAGTGCATATGAAGGTCAAAAGACTTGTGTGAGATGCTTTAAATCGGTCGTAAAATTTCATAATTTTCATAAAAGAAAAATTTTCGATTAATGGGATGATTCCTGTTATCTGTCTAAAAATTGTATTCAAAATTGAAATCATTAATAATTTTAAAATCTGTAAGTAATTGATTACTAATGAAATACGGAATATTAAAATTCATTCCTTAAATCAGATTATACTTAAGGCAAACATTATACCATATTGACATATGATAGTCAGCGTAAAATCCATTAACTTGGGGCATCATGAGTAGATCGGAATTTGATACCGACAGACCTGCTACATTAAAATGTTACAATTGTGAGAAGGTCGTCAGTCTTCAGGATAAATACTGTCCCCATTGCGGGCAAGCCAACCATCCTACCCGACTGACGGTATTTATATTGATGAAAGACTTTGTAAATAACTTTTTTGACCTTGATTCAAAGTTCTTTAAAACTTTATTCCATATATACTCTCCCTCCTTCCTGACTAAGGAGTATGTTGCTGGAAAACGAAGAAAATATGCCAACCCCATAAGGCTTTTCGTAGTTTCTATAGTTGCACTGTTTGCTGTATTGATGTTTTACCTGGATGATGTTGTTCATTTTGAACAAATGGATGACCCACAGGAAGAGCTTTATTCTGACAATACTAAATCTGAACTCTTTGATAAGTTCAATGAGTATGTAGATACTACGTTTTCTACTCAGATAGAAAACAAAGTTGTTGATAGCATCAAAATACATGTATTCAAAAACATTAAGCCTTCTGACAGCACCTATGTAAGGTTTCCGAATATGAAGTTTAATTTTGGTGGAGAATCTAAATCTTATAACTTCTTGTCCAAAGACGTTCTTGAAATGGAGCCAGACTCTGTCCTAAAAAAGTATGAAATCACGAAATTGGAAGAAAAAATATTTGTTAAACAATTCTTGAAATCCTATGTAAGTGGTGGTCGTACCCTTCAATACCTGATCAGTAATATGTTTTGGGTAGTTATTCTGGCCATTATTATTAGTGCATTTCTATTGAAGTTATTATATGTGAGGCATGAAATTTATTACATCGAGCATATCATATTATTGTGTAATGCTCATACACTTCTATTTGTTATTCTCATTCTCTCATTATCTACAGCCATTTTTCATGAAGTAGGAAAGAATATAACTTTGTCTTTAATCAGTTTCTACTGGTTGTATTTCATCTTTATATTTAAACGGTATTACCAGCAAGGCTTCTTTAAGACGTTGATTAAATTTTTCATCTTTATCTTGACCTACTCATTCATATTGATCATGTGCACTATATTTGTTGTATTTGTAAGTTTTCTTCTCTTTTAATAAGGAAATATGTCATGGGAAACCGTTGTTGGGCTCGAAGTTCATGTTCAACTTAATACTCAAACTAAGGCATTCTGTAACGATCTTAATGTATTCGGGTCAGATCCAAATACAAACATAAGCCCGATAACGCTTGCCCACCCTGGAACACTACCAAGGATGAATAGGAAACACATCCTAGCAGCAATTAAGCTTGGATTGGCTTTTGGATCAGATATTCAACCAACTAATTATTTTGACAGGAAAAACTATTTTTATCCGGATCTTCCTAAGGGTTATCAGATAACACAGGATGAAAGACCAGTGTGTATAGGCGGTAAAGTGGAATACATCATGGGAGACGGATCCATAAGGTCAATAAGGATCCACCACCTACACATGGAAGAAGATGCAGGCAAAAGCATTCATGATTTGAGTTCTCATGAAACTTATCTGGACTACAACCGAGCAGGTGTACCGCTCATAGAAATCGTAACCGAACCTGACCTTCGGTCTTCTGAAGAAGTTTATTATTTCATCCAGACCTTACAACAACTGGTCAGGCATCTTGGAATTTCGGATGGAAATATGGAAGAAGGATCATTCAGATGTGATTGTAATGTATCTGTCAAGAAAATTTCTGATGAAAAACTCGGAGAACGTTGTGAAATAAAAAACCTTAACTCTAAAAGATTTGCCAAGGCGGCTGTAGAATATGAAGCGGAAAGGCAGATCAAACAATTAGAAGCAGGTAATTCTATTTTAAAAACGACAATGCTTTATAACCCTTCGTCGGGAAAGACATTCCCGATGCGTGATAAAGAAGAAGTTAACGATTACAGATATTTTAACGATCCGGATTTACCC
>JABDLO010000541.1 GCA_013002995.1 Saprospiraceae bacterium
TATGATTAATTCTAAGCAATTCCTTGCTCTGATAATATGTGTCGCATCAACGGTAAACATTGTTGCACAGGATAATTACGCTGCTGCTGTTTATAATGTTGATCGACCCTCAACCTCAATAGCCATAATTGAAGTAGCTCCAACTATAGATG
Source organism: Saprospiraceae bacterium (assembly GCA_013002995.1). Classification (GTDB taxonomy): domain Bacteria; phylum Bacteroidota; class Bacteroidia; order Chitinophagales; family Saprospiraceae; genus JABDLO01. The sequence continues at coordinate 153 of JABDLO010000541.1, forward strand.
GGAATATCATAGGAGATGAAGTATGGCAGGCCATTGCTCCGGTAACAGAAATGAAGCAACTTCAACCTAATTACGGTTTCGATCCTTCTGAAAAAACAGAAATAAGAATGGCCCAGACACCGACCATGTTGTATGTATCTGCAATATGTTACGATTCTAACCCTGAATTATTGGTGGTGTCAGATGCAAGAAGAGATGCTCCACTGGATAATACTGATGCCTTCTTGTTTGTTGTGGATACTTATCACGACGGTCGAAATGGATTTATGTTTGGTACCAATACGCTTGGAGCAGAATATGATGCACAGGTAGATAATGAAGGCCAGGGTAACTTTAACTCCAATCGACAGCAAGGAGGAGTCATCGGTGGTTTTAATCTGAACTGGGATGCATCATGGGAGGTAAAGACGGAAGTAGGTGAATATGGATGGAGTGCAGAATTTGCGATACCCTTGAGGACCATTCGGTTTGCATCTGGTGATGACATAACCTGGGGGCTTAATTTCCGGAGGAATATCAGAAAAACAAACGAAATCAACTATTGGGCTTTATTGCCTCTTGGTCTTGATTTAAAACGATTGTCTCTAGCGGGAGACCTGGAAGGGCTTAAACTTCAAAGCCCCAATAACTTAAAGTTTATCCCTTACGCCTTAACTGCTGCTGCTAAAGACTTTACTGTTCCCGATTCAGAAACTGATTATGACGGTGAGGTTGGTGCAGATGTAAAATACAGTATTACTCCTGCCATAACGCTGGACTTAACTTACAACACTGATTTTGCTCAGGTAGAGGTAGATGACCAGCAGGTTAATCTGGATCGTTTTAATCTTTTCTTCCCGGAGAAAAGACCTTTTTTCCTTGAAAATGCCGGACTATTCTCCGTGGGAAGCCCGGGAGAGGTGGATCTTTTCTTCAGCCGTCGCATTGGAATTGGAGATGGTGGTCGTCAGGTTCCAATAATCGGTGGTGCACGATTATCGGGCAAAGCCAACATGACCAATATCGGAATACTCTCCATGTTTACCGATGATGTCCAGGAAGATGGCATTATTCAGAATAATTTTTCCGTGGCAAGGATTAATCATGAGTTCCAGGGGAGATCAGCCATCGGAGGTGCGTATGTCAGCCGAATCGGCATGGGTGATGAAGTTGAAGATGATTATAATCGTACTTTTGCCATTGATGGTCGATATGGCATCGGAAAAAGAGCACAGGTTGGTGGATATTTTGCGCGTTCTTCAACTCCAGGTATAGAAAGTGATCAATATTCATACAAGGCCAATGCTGAATATGTATGGGGAGGATGGAATATATTCGCAGGTTATACTGAAGTAGGTGAAGGCTTTAACCCTGAAGTGGGATTTCTATTAAGGACAGCATTTAGAAAGCCGGAGTTTCGTGTTTTATATCATTTAAGACCTAAGAATCCTGACTCTCCATTTCTTGAATTGCGACCTCATATTTCCTACCGTGGATATTGGAACTTTGAGGGGTTTCAGGAAACTGGATTTCTTCACATTGATAATCACTGGGAATTCAAAAGTGGAACGGAAGTGCATACCGGCATCAATTTCACAACAGAGGGCGTTGTTCAGGATTTTGAGATCGTAGATGGTGTAACTGTTCCTGCCGGAACTTATGATCATGCCGAAGCTCAGATCATATTTTTCACCAATCGAAGTAATCCGTTTGCTATTTCAACACGTCATGTATTGGGTGGATTCTTTGGAGGTAAGAGATATGCCAATACAGTGTCCGCATTTGTGAGGGTCGGCGATAAGTTCACTTCTGAGTTCAGTTTAAGAAGGAATGACATCAGATTACCCAATGGAAATTTTAATACCAATATTTTCAGCTCCAGAATATCTTATAATTTTAAACCCAATTTATTTCTGCAATCATTGATCCAGTATAACAGCGTCGCTTCCAGGTGGTCTGCCAATGTGAGATTCGCATGGTTACAGCGGGCCAATTCAGGATTATTCCTGGTATTTAACCAGGTTCAGGAAGATAGGTTTGGCGTTGAAAACCGAAGTTTTATTGTGAAATACACACACCTGTTCGATGTGTTAAATTAACCAGCTCTTCAATAGAAATTAGAACTGGAACCTCTTGAACCAATTAGGCTTCAAGTCAATCATCCATTTCACCGGTAAGAAAAATGCAAAGAACACAAATGCAAAATCTGCAACCTTTATAAATCTTACCGACCCATAAAATACCAGGGTCAACAAAATGAAATTAGAGACAATGATGAAGAAGATTAAAGGAATGCCAAGAAATGACTTTTCCTTTCTAATCGCCGCGATAAAAGAAGAAATAATAAACCATAGTGCCATGATTACAGCCAGGCTCTTGGGTAAAAGTGGACTTCCAAAAATATTTCCATTAGGGATGTATTGATGATCTGAAAGAAAAACCAGAACACCTGCTGACCCAAAGGCTAGCAATAATATTAAGGGTATCAGAATATTTGATTTTACTGTTTTTTCTGGGATATATCTTTTTAAAATAGCTAATATCATGGTAATAAATATAATCCACAGGTAGGGAAAAGGATTCAGCCCCAGATTTAACTTATTGGAAAATGTGGGTAAAATACTTTGAGGGTATTCTGAATAAAAAGAAATGACTTTTTGTAAAGAAGATTTATTAATACGCTGAGGTTGGTTGTGATAGTATTTTTCGGGATTATTTTTGTCTTTCCTATACGATGGGTGCCAACTACCATCTTTTGTCAATTCATTATTGCTGTCAAGTAAAAGTTCTGTTCCCTGCGTGGATAATAACGTGAATTCTCCCCTTTTATCTGTTGCATACCAGGACCAGGGAAGCACAAAAAGAGCTATACCAAGGATCATCCCCACCATGGCCTTTGTGGGCTTTATAGATTTAGACTGAATCGCTTCTAAAATCATTAACAAAACCAGAATCATTGGTATAAAAATCAATGCTCCTTTAATAAGAAGAGCAACTCCGATAACTGCTCCCATGATAATGCTGCTTGAAACACCTTGTTTTTTGAAATAATAGGCAATAGCCCACATCATGGCGAATAATGCAAATGCCGTTAGAGCCTCTGTCATTATTAATTCTGACATACGAAAACTCGATAACATGATAAAAGGCCCTGCTACTAGTCCTGTAATATACCCATATCGAGAATGGAGAACTCTACCCAATAAGGGTATAAATCCGGCTATTATGGCAATAAGAAAGAGTTGTACTTGCTTGGCTGCAGATACGCTTACTCCGAATATCTTATAGACCATTCCAAGGAAAAACGGATATCCGGGTGTTCGCCTGAAGTTGTCGCTTTGTCTTTCTTTAAATGAGGCAACATTATTCTCGTCCCCAAAAGTGAACTTATAGACCTCAAAGGGTTCGAAAGCACCAAATTTATTAATGCCATGTCCTTTGGCAAGATTGACGCCCATAGATTGATACTCCCACGTATCTCCTCCTATGAAACAACTAGAATCAAGTCTTGCAGAGAATTGAAAAATTAAATAATAACCTATTGTTAAGCCAATTGATAATAGCAGAAGAGCTTTCTTGGTTGACAAGCGTGTTTGAGGTAACTTTTTTGTTGTTTTTCGGGTATTTGCTTTAAGCGCTTGCTTTTTATCGGCTTTTATTCTTTTGTGCTTCCTTTTTGTCATTTTTTTAAAATAGATAATGAAAGATAGCCATTATTCCATTGGTCCAATCAACTCAATAAATACTTCATCATAGTCCTGAATACGTTTTAGGAATTCTACCTTATCCCCTTCTGATTACTCTTCCGCTTTTTATGCCGGTAAGTCTACCCTGGTCGTATACTTTCTTTCCAGAAACCCATACTTGTATGATACCTTCTGCGGGTTGTGATGACTCGTTAAATGTTGCTTTATCTTTTAAGGTTTCAGGGTTAAATAATACAAGGTCTGCAAAATAGCCCGGTTTAATCTCACCAATATTTCCAATACCAATATTCTGTGCTGCCTGTGATGTCATCTTAATAATCCTTTCTTCAATGGGGATATCTTTTGCTTCACTAAAGTACCTGGGGAAAGACCCCCATCCTCTTGGGTGACCGGTAGGTGATCCATCCGAACAAAGGTTTGCATGCTCCCAGGACAATAACGTGTATATATCTTCTTTGGTCATTGATTTTGCAATAATGCTTTCACCAGGTGTCTCTATGGACATAGCAATAAGATCCAGGTAAGTCTGAGCTGGATCCTGGTTTCTTTCATCTGCAATCTCTGCCAGGGTTTTACCTTCATATGTGGTATCTGCATTAAATGAAGAGATGATCATCCCCTCCGGAGTCGTCAATTCGCTTAATGCAAACCTTGCTGATTCAATATTGTCAAAGTCTCGCTTAGGGAATAATACGGTCATCGTTGACGACCAGTATTCATACGGGTACACATCCGCTGTAATTTCAACACCCTCCTTCCTCGCTTCATTTAGGCGGTTGATGAATTCCTGTGCTTTTCCCCACAAGCCTTTCCTTCCAAGTTTGAAATGTGATATTTGAACAGGAACATCGGCTTCTTTTCCTATCTTAATAATCTCTTCAATAGCTGCTTCAAGCCCCACATCTTCACTTCTCATATGGCTGATGTATCTTCCTCCATACGCTTGAAGTTCTTTTGACAATTCTATAACTTCCTCAGTTGATGAATAAATACCAGGGTCGTACTCTAATCCAGTTGAAAGCCCGATCGCCCCTCCTTCCATTTCCTGTTTTAATAGAAGCTTCATGCTATCAATTTCTGTACCATTAGCCTCCCTTTTATAATCATCCATAACCTTCAGCCTAATCGTGTTATGGCCGGTGTAAGAAGCAATATTTATTGGTTCAGGGTGTGTCTGAATGGTGTCAAGATATGTTCCTATCGGAAATCGAGAAAAACCATCCTGGCCAATTATGATCGTTGTGATTCCTTGAGAAAGCGCCGCTTCATAAGTCGGTGCTCTTCCGGAATCATGGTGGCTATGGCTATCGATGAAGCCTGGTGATACATGCCACCCCCGGCCATTAATGATAGAGTCTGATTTAGATGCCACAATCTGCCCCACAGCTACTATTTTATCGTCCTTGATCCTAATTGATCCTTTGGATGGCTTGTTGCCTTGTCCATCTACGATGATTACATTTTCGATTAAAATGGTAGGCTTTATATGATTTGTGTCACATGATAATAAAATGAAGAAGAATACAACACTTAAGGATTTCAATGTTTCAGCCTGGTACATTTTTAAGATTTATTAAAATTACTTCATTGGCCCGATCAACTCAATGAATACCCCATCCGGATCCTGAACAAGGACGAAGTGTCTTCCACCACTCAACTGAGTAGGTGTTTCACCTAATAAAGGAATGTTGTTTTCTTTCAGTCTATTGACAAATGGGTGAAGGTCATTAACAAAGATCGTGATGTACTGCATCCCTGTGTCGTCTTGTATATATTTTTGCTCAGGATGTGTGGCTTGCTTATCAAATGACAACAATTTCCACTCTGTAGCACTTGGATTATCTTCCAGCTTTAATACGGTAACATCAAATGGAATGCCACCAGTAAGTCCCGTCTTCTTGCTTCCTTCTGAATCGACAGTAAACCCTCCTATTATGGTCATTCCTATCATGTTGGTATAAAAATCTATAGAAGTTTCAAGGTCCTCAACGACAACCCCGATGCTGATGTAATTCTGACTAAACTCAGATTGGGCATGAACATGAATTGAAAACACACACCACACTAAAAAGAACAATGATCTAAACGCTGGTTTCATTTTTATACGATTTGTACATGTCAATATTAACCAATTAATCATCCTTTGCATAGTAATTTCATTATATTAGAATAGCAATGCACATTAATTATGGGTGTTCATATTAGGGTTTGGGGATTCACTATCATTTTAATACTGTTTCAGTATGGTATCGGTTTGGGACAGGGCCTATTAGAAAAGGAGTCTTCTATTGGCATTAAAGGATACATTCAATCTTCATTTACTTCCAATAGCATTTCCGGAATTGAGAGAAGACAGGATCCCTTTGATTTTAGGTTAAACGGTTCTCTACTAATAAACACCTTTGAGTGGACTACCAGCCTACAACTAAATCTCGCTGATGGTAGGACCATACGCAGATTAAACCTTCCTGATGTTTCAATCCCTTCATACAACCTCATCGGAATATCTCCTCAATATAAATGGGCCAAATTCCATCTTGGTTTTCGATCGATGTCCTTCTCACAATATGCACTTGCCGGGCATTCTTTTTCAGGGGTTGGAATGGAGCTTTCCCCGGGAAAAATCAAGGTTTCAGCCATGTATGGACGGCTTCGTAGGGCCAATGCCGAGATACTGGACTTGAGACAAAGTCTGGATCCGCAGTTCAAAAGAATGGGCTGGGGATTGAAGGTAGGATATATAAGTGGACAGGATGAGATTCATGCGTATTTGTTTCAGGCTGAAGATGAGTGGCCTTCTGATCAAGAGGAAATCTACAACACCATTTCACCCCAGGAAAATGCAATAATAGGTGTAATGCTTAATAAGAAAGTGGGTCCTGCCAGGATAGAAATTGATTATGCTTACAGTGCTTTTACCAGGGATGCTCGGGCGAGTGTTGTCGAAAATTATAACTATTCAGCCTTTCAATCAGGCTTAGGTGTGCTTAACTCCAATTCCAGCACAGAGTTTCGAAACGCCATCAATGTGAAAGCCTCTTTTGAAACAAAAGTGGGTAGAATACATGCCGGTATCGAAAGAGTGGATCCAGGATATCAGTCCCTGGGAGCCCTGTTCTTCAACAATGATTATGAGAATATTACGCTCGGAGGTCATCTGAGATTACGGCAGAACATGATGCTTTCAGTAAATACAGGATTTCAACGCAACAACCTGGAAGGAAAAGAAACCAATTCAATGGATAGGTGGCTGGGTTCCATCAATGCCAATTACAATCCATCAG
>JABDLO010000346.1 GCA_013002995.1 Saprospiraceae bacterium
GTCAATAAGTGGAATTGGTTTAAGTGAGTTCTCCTGGATGGCTTGTTCAATAATCGAATCAACAATCTTGTGAAAAGTTTTTCGATATTTTTTTATTCTAAAGCAGAGTGTTGCTGCATTAGAAGGGGTCAATAGTTGTTCCTTTATAAAAGCTTTGTGTTCCGGAAGAATATCAAAATGATAGTAATAGAAAGTAAGTAATCTCTCTTTTGTTTCAAGAGAATTGTATATCTCATCACTCATGACCAAGGAACTGGTACGCAGGATGATGGAGCTCCATTTGATATTGGATTCAGATATCGACTCTAAGTATAAGTTAATCACAACATAATAACACTATCATTAAATGAAAGTTGCAATTATTCAATTGATTTGATTAACCGATGTTTCTATATATTAAATGATAGCAACATTAATTACTTCCTGCCTCTTCTTCTTTCTTTTCTTCGGCTTTCTCCTCTTCAAGAGTCTCTAATACTTGTTGCCATGAAAATTTCTCTCCTATCCCTCTTACATAATAATCCATCCAGGCCATTTCGCTTACTGCCTTTACAAGACGATTCCGAGTATCCGGAATTCCATGACTTCTGCCGGGATACATAAATAATTCTGTATCAACTCCAAGTTTTTTCAGTGCCATATGCAGTTCTACTGATTGTGGGCTTGGCACCCTGGGATCTCCTGCTACTACATGCACCATAGTCGGCGTCTTCGCATTCTTGATGTATTTCAGTGGCGATTGCTCCCAGAATGGTTCAAAATCCTCATACATAGGTGTATCTCCCAGGTAATATCTTCTATTTCTCTGGACATCGCTCTGTGCGTACATAGAAATCCAGTTCATCGTACCAGCTCCCGAACTGATGGCTTTAAATCGATCTGTATGGGTAAGAATCCAATTAGACCAGTGTCCACCCGCACTCCAGCCCATAGCACCCATTCGATTTCCATCCACAATGCCTTCATCAATTAGGTAATCCACACCGGCCATGATATCATCAAATGCCTGAGGGAAATAGTTTCCTACTATATCCGTACGATGAGCTTCACCATAATTGGTAGATCCTCGATAATTAGGACAAAACATTACGTATCCCGCTCCTGCATAGACCTGGCCGGAATTTTCATTAAAACTTAAATAATCAGCCCCTGCCGGACCTCCATGAATGGACACAACCAAAGGATATCTTTTTCCTTCTTCATATCCCACGGGAAGTACAACTACACCTCCGACTTCTTTGCCATCTGTTGAGGTATAATTGATCTCATATTGCTTTCCTAAAGCCAGATTATTCAATTCAGGGTTAGCATCTGTGACTTGTGTCCAGGATTGTCTATCTGTAACTTGATCAAGACTTGACATAGTATACATTGTAGAGGGAGTCATTGGATCACTATAATTAATCATTAATACACCTGTATTCTCATCCTCGGACACTGCCATTCTGGCCTTTTCATTGGTAATCTGTATTACTTCTCCGGTATTAACATCAAGTGACATCAACTGTCTTGTGACTTTTATTCCTGCATTGAAATAAATAGTATTTCCATCTTCAGACCAGAATCCTATGCCTAAATGATCATTGAACTTAGTTCCTAGCTTTCTGAATACTCCACCTCTATTCTCAACCGACCTGATATATACTTTCCTGCTTTTCATATTATATCCACTCATATCATCTGAGGATACAAAAGCAACCCACCTGCCATCTGGAGAAAAACTGGGAAGGCTTTCTGAGACTTCATTATTATTGGTCAATCTTTCTATAGAATTGTCTATTACCTTGTAAAGAAAAATATCTGCGTTGATCCGTTGTTCAGTTATATTTCTCTTGTAGCGATCAGATGAAGTACTGCTGAAGGCAACCCATTTGCCATCGTCTGAAATGGTAAACCTGGATACTGTGTAACTATCATCGTTGGTAATCCGATGCTCTTCCTTAGAATCAAGATCAAGATACCATAGACTCTCCAGCGGTGTTTCATAATTCTTAACATCCACTGTAAACCCCTTCTCCTTTCTAGTAATATTTTCTGTATCAGCATGATCTGGCCTGGTGAAATATATTCTATCACTTCCGGGTGATATCTCCCAATCCTGAATTCCTGTATCACCTGATGTCAATTGTTTGGGTTCTTCAGCATCACCAAGATTATCAGTTGCTAGAGCGTACAATTGAATGTCTTCATCCTTTCCACTTCTATACACCAACCATTTCCCGTCCCTACTGAACTCAAAATTGGATATACCCTCTTTTGATTTTGTAATCTTTCTTGCTTCACCCCCATCAGGCCGCATCATAAAGAGTTGGTTTTTATCCCCATCTCTATTAGAAATGAAAACAAAATAGCTTCCATCCATTGACCATGCAGGAGATCTTTCACTTTTTTCTTCAGTAAAAGTCATCTGTTTATGGCTACTTAATCCATCCTTTAAAGAAACCAGGTGGATATCACTCTGATCTTCTGCTGACTTCCAATTCGGTACAGTCATCGTATATAACATCCAATTACCATCAGGACTTGGAGCATAAGAGCCGGTCCGCTTCATCTTTCTCATATCGAGAAAGGTCAATGGTCTCATTTCATTTGTATTATTAGAAGATTCTTGAGAAAAACTGATTAAAGGAAAGATGAATAACATTAAAACTAAATAGGTCAATTGTTTCATTTTGGAGGTTTTATTTCTTTAAAAATAGGCAATTTTTTCTATGTGACTTCAATCTTATATCATTCATATGCGGTGTATCAAAAGATATGTTGAGAAGGTTAAGTTATTAAGAGAAAACTCCATATTAAATATTTAGATTTGCGATTAAATTGCTGGATTATGAAGAAGCTAATTGAATGTGTCCCCAATTTCAGTGAAGGAAGAGATATGTCCATCATTAAATCCATTACTGACGAAATTGAAACCGTTGAAGGAGTAAAACTTCTTGATGTGGACCCTGGCAAAGCAACTAACAGGACGGTTGTGACATTTGTGGGTGATCCGGAGTCAACAATTGAAGCTGCATTTCTTGCCATAAAACGTGCATCTGAATTGATAGACATGTCTAAGCATTCAGGAGAACATCCGAGAATGGGAGCAACCGATGTATGCCCTTTGATTCCGATATCAGGAGTGACTATGGAGGAGACAATAGAATATGCTCGAAGGCTTGCAAAACGTGTAGGTAAAGATCTGGACATTCCTGTTTATTGTTATGAGTTTGCAGCTTACCAGGATCCCAGGAGAAACCTTGCCTATTGCAGAAAAGGTGAATATGAAGGATTGGAAAAAAGACTGGCAATTCCTGAATGGAAACCAGATTATGGTCCAGCCAAATTTAATCCCGGTGCAGGTGCAACAGCAATCGGAGCCAGGAACTTTCTTATCGCTTATAACTTTAACCTGAATACTACATCAACAAGAAGAGCAAATGCAATCGCCTTTGATGTGAGGGAGCAAGGACGCATCAAACGTGAAGGAAATCCTATAACAGGCAAAATTGTAAGAGATGATCAGGGCAATGCAATAAGAGAGCCGGGCACTTTAAAAAAGACAAAAGCCATCGGCTGGTATATCGAAGAATATGGAATTGCACAAATATCCATGAATCTCACAGATATAACTGTCACTCCTATACATGTTGCATTCGACGAAGTGTGTAAGAAAGCAGAAGAGAGAGGAATTAGAGTGACCGGTTCTGAACTCGTGGGACTGGTTCCTCTTCAAGCCATGCTGGATGCAGGAAAGCACTATTTGAGAAAACAAAACAGGTCAACTGGTATAGCAGAGTCAGAAATTGTAAAAATTGCAGTAAAGTCTCTTGGTCTTAACGACCTCCGTCCTTTCAATCCACAGGAAAAAATTATTGAGTATCGCATGCAAGAGGAAAGCAATCAATTGGTTGACTTGTCTCTGTCTGCTTTCGCAAATGAAACAGCGTCTGAATCGCCAGCTCCCGGTGGAGGCTCAGTTTCTGCATATATGGGTGCATTGGGGGTATCACTAGGAACCATGGTAGCCAATTTATCAGCTCATAAGCGTGGATGGGATGATCGATGGGAAGAGTTTTCAGAATGGGCTGAGCGAGGCCAGCAAATTAAAGATCGACTCTTATTTCTTGTGGATGAAGATACAAGGTCATTCAATGCCATCATTACAGCGATGCGACTTCCCAAGGAAACTGATGAAGATAAGGTCAAAAGAAAAAATGCCATTAACTCAGCCACTAAATACGCCATCCAGGTCCCTTACCAGGTGATGACTACTGCTTATGAAAGTATGAATATCATGAAAAAAATGATTGAAATAGGGAATCCAAGTTCTATTTCCGATGCTGGCGTAGGGGCTATTGCTGCGTCTGCTGCGGTTTCCGGTGCTTACTTAAATGTACAGATCAATGCCTCCGGTTCTCAGGATTCTGAAATTCTAAGAATGCTGATGGAGGGAGAAACATTGGAAGAAGATGCTAAAAAACTGGAACAAGAAATCCTATACATTGTAAGATCCAATATTTAATTACTTAAAATAGAATCTCACCTCGTTTCAAAACGTGACTTGGTCTTAACATCCCTTGTTTATATAAAATCTCCCTGTAATCATGTGTAGGAAAAATGACAAGATCTGCCAGGAATCCAGATTTAATGATACCTCTATCCTTAAGATTCAAAGCATTAGCTGCTTGAACAGTAATTCCGGCAAGTATTTCTGCATTGGTTAGTTTCTGAAATGTACCAAGTATAGCGGCCTGCATAAGAAGATATCCCATTGGAGCAGAGCCGGGGTTCCAATCGCTTGCAATGGCCAGTCTACCTCCATGATCTAAAATTGATCTAGCAGGGGTAAAATTACATCCAAGTCCAAGTGATGCACCGGGAAGTGCAACTGCAACGGTTTCAGACTCAGCAATTAGTTTCACTTCCTTAATGCCACTTGCTTCAAGGTGGTCAGCACTCAATGCTCCCATCTCTACTGCTAGCTTGCTTCCACCAGTTGAAAATTGATCCGCATGAACAGTTATATCGTACCCAAGGTCCCTTGCTCGTAAGAGATATGTCCAGGCCTGGTCAACAGTAAAGGCTCCTTTTTCAACGAAAATATCGACCCGATTTGAAAGTTCTTTTTCTTTTATCAAAGGCAATAACTCATTGTTTAGAAATTGGATGTATTCATCAGCCTTGCCTTTGAATTCGGGTGGAACGGTATGAGCAGCCAGACATGTTGATATTAGATCAGATTTTGTGGCGTCATTGGCATCCTGAATAGCGGTTAGCATTTTTAATTCATCAAATGAATTTAATCCATAACCTGACTTTATCTCAATGGTTGTAACTCCGGATTCAAGGTGCCGTCTGGTTCTTTTAAGTATTCCTTCAATAAGCTCTTCCTTTTTGGCTATTCTTGTTTGATTGACAGTGCTTAAAATACCTCCCCCTTCCTTAGCAATCTCGAGGTATGTTTTACCCGCATTCCTCATGGCATAATCTCTGGCTCTTGATCCTGCAAAGCATATGTGCGTATGGGCATCAATAAATCCAGGAAGGCATACTGAAGGCTCTTTCAATATGTGTAATTCCGGATTGGTATGCAGGTTTATGCTTTCCCGTTTTACTATTCCCAATATCATCCCATCTTTGATGGCTATGAATCCATCTTCGATGATATTCAATTGATCGTCGCTTATAGGCCCATTTGCCGGAAGGCCATCCATGGTTACAATTTCTGAAAATGGCCCTATGTATGTAATTCCTGAGTTATTCATATTAAAAATCTAAGTTATGTTCCTTACTCATATCAATGGCTATGTCATATCCTGCATCTTTGTGCCTATAAATTCCCATTGCTGGATCGATATGTAAAACTCTGGACAGACATCGATCAGCTCTTTCTGTTCCATCTGCGAGAACGACCATCCCTGCATGCTGAGAATACCCCATTCCTACTCCACCTCCGTGATGGAAAGATACCCAGGTGGCTCCTCCACTTGTATTTCCCATGAGATTAAGCAATGGCCAGTCAGATACAGCATCACTACCATCTTTCATTCCTTCTGTTTCCCGATTAGGTGAAGCTACAGAGCCACAGTCCAGGTGATCTCTTCCTATAACGATCGGTGCTGATACCTTTCCTTCTCTGACCAACTTATTGAAGAGCAATCCTGCTTTCTTCCTTTCTCCCATACCCAACCAGCAGATTCTGCAAGGAAGTCCTTGAAATGCCACTTTTTCACGAGCCTGTTTGATCCAGTTTATCATGTGGTGATTATCTGGAAAAGCCTCCATTAATGCCTTGTCTGTTTCGTATATATCCTTAGGATCTCCCGATAAAGCGGCCCATCTAAATGGTCCTTTTCCTTCGCAGAACAAGGGGCGGATGTAGGCAGGTACAAAGCCCGGAAAGTCAAAGGCATTAGTTACACCGCCCTCTTTAGCGTATTCTCTCAAGTTATTTCCATAGTCAAATGTGATGCTTCCTTTATCCTGAAGCTCCAACATATACTTCACATGTCGTGCCATGCTATTGATGGATCTTGAGGTATACTCTTTAGGATCATTTTTTCTTAAAACATCAGCCTCATCTAAGGTCATCCCATGGGGAACATATCCATTTAAAGGATCATGAGCAGATGTCTGGTCAGTCAATACATCCGGAATGATATCTTGCTGTAGTAATTTCTCCAAGACATCTCCTATATCACCTACAAGGCCCACAGAAAGTGCAAAACCTTTTGCTTTTGCATCAAGAACCCATGTCATAGCTTCATCGAAGTCATAAGTCATCTTATCTATGTACTTTGTCTCCAGCCTTTTCTTTATGCGTTCAGGATCAACATCCACACCAAGGAATGAAGCACCTGCAATTGTCGCAGCCAGTGGTTGAGCTCCACCCATTCCTCCTAATCCTCCTGTAACCAGGAGTTTTCCTCTCAGATCACTCTGAAAATGTTTCTGAGCACAAGCCATAAATGTCTCATATGTACCCTGTAGGATCCCTTGTGTACCGATATATATCCAACTTCCAGCAGTCATTTGACCAAACATCATTAAACCATTGGACTGTAGGTTGTTAAAATGATCCCAGGTTGCCCATTTGGGTACCAGGTTACTATTGGCTATTAGAACTCTTGGAGCTTCTTTGTGAGTGGGAATGATACCCACAGCCTTACCGGATTGAACGAGCAGGCTTTCATCATCCTCCAAATTCAATAAACACTCAATTATTTTTTGTACAGATTCTACATTCCTGGCAGCCTGACCGGTACCACCATAAACCACAAGACGAGAAGGATCTTCTGCAACTTCTCCATCAAGGTTATTGAGCAACATTCTAAGGGGTGCTTCCGTCTGCCAGGATTTAGCATTCAGCTTACTCCCAGTAGGTGCCTTGTAGTGTGGATGAGCAGCATATTCCTCAATAAACTTCGAATAAGTCGTCGTAGGATGATCTAAAGTCTTCATATCTGTCAATATTACTATTTATATAATTGATTAAGGCCGATCGATCTATTAATTGAATCACATTATTTATATCGTCCCCAAAATTTCTGTCTTCTTCTGCAAATGGAACACTTTCTCTAACGATATCGTGTATACCCTGTAAATAAGGATGTGGCTTGAAAGGAGTAGCAAAGTCAAGAGCCTGGCAAGCACACATGAATTCAATCGCTAGAATTTTTTCTACATTGCTTGCCACTTGTATTGCTTTTCTCCCACTAATCGATCCCATACTTACATGATCTTCTTGACCCATTGATGTGGGAATACTATCTGCACTGGCGGGAAAGCAAAGCGTTTTATTTTCACTAGCCAGAGCAGCACTTGTATATTGAACAATCATGAAACCAGAATTTACCCCGGTTTCTGATAGAAGCAACTTAGGAACACCTTCAGATTGGCCCATCATTGCAAGGTAAATCCGACGATCGCAAATATTGCCTATCTCCGACAAGGCTATAGCCGCATAATCAAGTGGAAGGGCAAGAGGCTGTCCATGAAAGTTTCCACCACTTACAGCATTTCCATCTTCCAATATGATTGGATTGTCCGTTACAGCATTCAATTCAATTTCGACTCGCTCCCTGAGGTGTAACCATGCATCTCGTGATGTACCATGTACTTGAGGTACACACCTCAAAGAATAAGGATCCTGAACTCTATTACATCCTATATGGCTTTCATTTATCTCAGAACCTTTTATTAATGCCCATAACTTATGGGCTACATGAATATTTCCGGGAAAAGGTCTAAGTTCATGCAACTCTTTTCTGAAAGGAGATGCTGATCCCTTTAGCCCTTCAATCATCATAGCTGCACTTAAATCAGCATATGTAAGGATATTGTAGAACCTTTCAACAACTTGTACAGCATGAGCCAAAATAAATTGAGTTCCATTTATTAATGCAAGACC
>JABDLO010000360.1 GCA_013002995.1 Saprospiraceae bacterium
GTCGTACCCCATTGAAGATCAGTGTAGAAATAGAATATCCTTTGTCGACACTTGCACTTCCAGAAAAAATGGGTTTCGAATCTATGTTGAAAAATCCTGCCATCCAATTATTTGTCAGTTGTGCACAGAAAGTTAACAAGGGCTTTATGCTTACTTCTGATAATTCACAGAGTGTTGCAGGAATATGTCGCCGCATGGATGGATTACCTCTTGCAATGGAACTGGCTGCTGCACGGCTTCGGATCCTTACTGCTGAACAACTCTTTAACCGATTAGGCCGTGCTTTGGATTTGTTGACAACAGGGCCCAAGGATGCACCATATCGACATCAGACCTTACGAGCAACAATAGATTGGAGTTATAAATTACTCAAAGAAAAAGAAAGACAGCTCTTCAGAAGGCTAAGTGTTTTTTCAAGGGGTTTTACTATAGAAGCGGTAGAGGAAGTATGCTATGACAATGAAGAATCGTCCATTAATGCCATAGATGAAATTGAATCTTTAATGGACAAAGGATTACTAGAAAAAATGGGTGAGGAGGGTCGTTTTAATCTTTTGCAGACAATAAAAGATTTTGCACTTGAGAAGTTGGTGTCGGCTCAAGAGTATGAACAATTTTTTTACAAACACGCCCTGTACTTTTCTTCTTTTTCTGAAATTCTGGCAAGAGGAACAGAAGGAGAGAGACAGAAGCAACGCATGATATTGGGGCTTTCAGAAGAAGCCAATATAGCTGCTGCAATGGATTACCTTGTTTTTCAAGCTGAGAAAGGAAATTCAAGTGCAAGAGATGTTGGTTTAAACATTTGTGGCAATTTATGGATGTATTGGCATATAAGAGGTAAACACAGTTCAACAAAGGAAAATATCCTCTCATTATTAGATGGTGCAAAAGATGATAAACCCAGCCTTGCTAAGTGTAGAGCACTTTTTTGCTTACATGTTTCAACCTTTACATTAGGGGAAATTGATTCGAGTCGTGAAGTTGCATCTCGTTTATTAATTCTGGCTAAGAAACTGGAGGATGAATTTGAAATTGCAAGGGGATTGTTTGGTCTGGCTTTTGGAAATATGATGTCAGAGATTTCACTTTCATTAAAATATAGTGAAGAAGCAGTAGACCAGCTTAGGAAGGGTTCTCATCAATATATGTTAGGATTTGCCTTATGGCAAAATGGACTTTTAAAATTAATAAGTGGATCACTGGAAAATGCTGAGGAAAGTTATGCAGAAGCTTTATCGATATTTGAAAAATTAGGGGATGAGGAAGGAAAAGGATGTGCTAAAAGCGGCATATCTATGTTGGAGTTCATTCGGGGTAATTACAGAAGAGCTATTGAGCTCTATCTACAGACCCTTATATCATTTAAGACTATCGGTGATCGACCTGAAGAAGCCAGGATCCTTTATGAAATATCATGGGCATACCTTGCTATCGGCGATACCCATACTGCATTGAATCATATACTGGAATCTATTCAAGCACACCAGGAAGTGGGCAGTACACGGGGTATTGGTCTTTCATTGAATGGGTTGGCTGCTGTACAGGCAGTAATGGGAATTCCTGACAAAGCTGTCGAGATTGCTGCGGCAGCTCAACAATTTGCCAAAATGAAAGGAGTAGCTATTGAATTTGGAGTAAGTAATCATGGTAAAATATACCTCGATGAAGCCAGAAAAAAGCTCTCATCTATGGATATTAAAAATGCAGAATATAAAGGAAGTTCCTCTTCCCTTGAAGCTGTTTTGAAAATGATTAAGGATGATTTCACAGATACGAAGGACTCTGCGGTCAAGTCATCTGAAAGTGGATTTATTCAAAAACTCAATGATACCATGGAGGAAAACTATGAAGACGCAAACTTTGGTGTTAATGAGCTTTACGAAGCGGTTGCCATGAGTCAGATGCAAGTTTATCGAAAGTTAAAATTATTGGTGGGAAAGACTCCCTCCCAATTTATTCGAGAATATCGATTGAAGAAAGCAGAAGCTTTACTGAAACAGACCGACAAAACAATAGCAGAAATAGCATATGAAGTAGGATTTACAGATCCAAATTATTTTTCAAGAGTTTTTCAAAAACCATATCTTCAATCCCCCAGTGATTATCGCAGGTAAAGGGTAATTTACATAAATTGGTTCTATCGTAAAATAGGTGCTATAGATTTTTTATTGTTGCAAGATATGTCCTTCAATTAGAAATTCCTGTCCAGAGATATCGGCTGATCTGCCTGTAACTTTACATCATCAAATGAATTTCTAAAAACTAAAATCTTATTATCATGAAATTAAATCACATTTTCATAATCATTTTATTCGCCGCTTTAAATTGCTTCAGTTCAACCAAGGTATTCAGTCAAAAAGCAACTGAAGAAGAAAAATTAATGGCCTTATCTAGAGAATGGGCTCAGGCAGCTCAAAGTGGGAATGCTGAAAAAATATTAAGTTATTGGTCTGAGGATGCCAAATTGATTACTCCTGATCAGGGAACTCTGGAAGGTCACGAACAGCTTGGTAAGATGCTGGAGGGAGCAGCAGCAATTCCTGGATTTGAAGTGAATTGGGAACCAAAGGTAGCACATGTCTCAAAATCAGGAGACATGGGATATGTTATTGCACACAAGTACTTCAATATTCCCGACTCAAAAGGTAATATGAATAGACTGTATTTTGTAGAAGTTGGCATATGGGAAAAACAAAAAGACGGATCCTGGAAGAACACTGTGGATATATACAATCCAGATCCTTCTCTGACTTCTCTTGATTAACCTTCTGAATTAAGAATATTTTCAAAAGAGGCTGTCTTAAAAGTTTATTGTTGAAACTTCGGACGAAATTATATCTCGCAGAGACGCTTAGTTCGCAGAGTAAAATTAAATCTTAGCGATCTTCGCGCCTTTGCGAGAAATTAAATTTTGAGATAGTATGAGTGTTTTACTTATGAGACAGCCTCTTTCACCCGTTGAAAGGATTTAATGAAAACCAGGTAAGAGTATGAATAATAAATCTACTTCTATTGCATAGTAGCATGCTATGTCACTATGTGCAAATTAATTTTAACCTACACCTTCAAACGAACCCATTTTTCTAAACAAAATCAAATGGTCTTAAAAGGATGACTACATTTCTTCTCTCTAAAAATCCAATTGATAACTGATCACCGGTATGATTCCAGCTTGTAATTTATGTTCATACTTGAGATCTTGAATGTTCCATATCTCACCCCTTGTATTCTTTCTATTGAATACATTCTGGATGTCGAGGGATAAGGTCCAGCTTTTACCATAAAGATTTTTCCTGTAAGCTATACGCACATCTGTCCTTAGGTAGGGATCATTTTGTCTTAACAGTGGTTGAGAGATGTCTTCAATATATTCTTCGAGCCTTCTTGTAGTTGCTACATCATCAGGAGCATACCATTGACCTCCATACCATAGATTGCGAAGTCCCAATTGTAGCTGGTCTTCATTATCAACGTATATTTCCTTTCCGAGCATAAGGCTTGTATTAAATTTCCCATCGTATCGAGAGCTGTAAAAGTTTTCTCCATCCAGACTATATGTTGAACGGTAGAATGACACAGCACCCAATCCAAAGAATCCATTTTCAAAGCTTCGTTCTAAAGAAATGTCAACTCCGTAATTTCGGCCTTTGCCTTGAGGAGTAAGAGCATATTCTGAATAACCTACCAGGTCATTCAGCATCCAGTAATGAATGGATTCGTCCTCTGCAACCGGAATATTGTTCAAGCTTTGATAATACGGCTCCACATTGATGGTATAATTGGCCCCTAGATTCTTACTAATGGATGCAGTCCATTGTTGTGATTGCATTAAAGGCAATTCATTGTTGATTGATGAAGTAAAATAAGTCCCTAATGGGACTACCTGGGAGTAAATTCCATACGCCAAAGCGATAGTTAATCCAGGTTGAATACTGTATGAAAGTGCGAGCCGTGGTTCAATGCTCGAATTTGAGTTCAAACTGTGGTATATGAAATGAAATCCTCCTGAAACTTGAAGGTCTTGTCTTAAGATTGTTGACCCTTCTAAGTAAGAATGTAATTCCTGGTTGCTATCATTGTCATCAATGTATTGATTTCGCTCTTCATCAACCCTGTCATATTTATCATAATAAAGGTCATACCATTGAGAGGTATTAGATATTCCTGCTTTAAAGAAGGTATTGCTGGAGATCTTTTTAGTGTAATCAACTGCAGCAGTCAGTCTGCTGGTATTGTATATTTCATTAAGTAAGAATAAGGGATCATTCTCAGAAGACATCTCATCTTTGGCGTGGGTAATGTGATCACCCATAAATGCCACTTTCATTTTAAGGTACGATTCATTATCCAATATCCTGGTCCAATTCATTCCGGTAACTCCCATTCTCGTACTGAAGTCAGTATAAACCAGATCCTCATATTCCTTTATTTCCTGAATGTCTTCTACAGGATGATGAATCTCAGAACTAAGACCACCTACTCCCCACAATTGAAAGATATTCTTATTGTCATCAGATGTAAAGTGTAAATGATAAGCTAGATCAGAGAAGGTATTGTCGGTGTATTTATCTACGACGTGCATTCCCATCTGATTGAGTAATCCAAGGGTGGAATATCTATAATTCACCAGGTATGAACTTCTACCTTGAGATATCGGCCCTTCAGCGACCGCATCGAGACCAAGCAATCCTGCTCTCAAAGAGTATTCTCTTTTCTCATTATTCCCTTTCCTGAATTTCATATCAAATACACTGGAAAGTGCATTGCCATATTCAGCGGGCATATTTCCAAATATGAAATCTGAGTTCCTCAGCATATTGACAGAAAAGATGCTGATGCCACCACCGGAAGAACCTCTACGAGCAAAGTGATTGGGGTTGGGGATGTCAATACCTTCTAATCTCCATAACACGCCAACCGATGAATTCCCCCTTACTACTATGTCATTGTCCAGGTCATTGCTGGCCTGTACACCTGCAAAGCTTATCGCCATCCTGGATGGATCTGCAATGCTACCAGCATACCGTTCCGTCTCTTCTGCTGAAAATGACCTTCCACTCAACAAGGCCATTTCATTCTGTGTACGTTGATCATTTTTCTCCGCTCTGACCACAACTTCTTCTAATTGGATATTGGATTCTTTCAATTCTATTTCAAGAGATGGAACCTTGGCTGTATTCAGAATGAAAGAAGGAGTGATGTATCTTTCATAACCAAGGTAATCACATTGTAACCTTATCCTACCCACGGGTACATCCTTCAACAAAAATACTCCATCAAAGTCCGTAATGGTACCGATGATAAGATTGGAGTCTACTAGTTGGACTGAAGCTCCAATTAATGGCTCCTGCGAAATTTGATCTCTGATTACCCCCTTGACATACTGGACCTTGCTTTGGGCAAAAGACATACTACCAAATATTAATAGGCTTGCAAGGAGAAATATGATTCTGAAAGTTAGATGTTTTTTCATTTCAATTGAGATATGATTGATGTTCTCAAATATATTATGTCATAGACCCTGATGCCTATCGTGTTGTAACGGATATTAGCACAGAGGTAACTTCTTTATGATTTAAATTCATTCTGAGTAGTTACTCATATAAATTCACTTAATACTACTTTAAATTATCTTATCTTAGGGGAGTAAGACAGACTTGTATTATAACCCCCGAATGCATCATGTCCAGAGTAGTTGTATTATGCGTTACCATACTTTTCCTTTGCACAGCACCTACAAAGGCTCAAGATGATGTACCCACCTATACCATTCAACAACAAAGTGATTATTACGACCTTACTCCTTCAATAGAATATTTTGAAGATGAAAACTGGATTGATATTGAGAACATCATCGATAAAGATGGATACGCTGTAGAGCCTCTTTCTAGTGATCTCCGATTAGACCCCAATCGCATATATTGGATTAAGACTAAGATTCTTGTTAAACCAGAAAGTGGTGTAAGCATCAATAATTGGTTTTTATCAGTTGGTGAATGTGATTTCTTTGATGTATTGTTATATGATGCCCAGGGAGAGCTGATTTTATCTGAGT
>JABDLO010000371.1 GCA_013002995.1 Saprospiraceae bacterium
ATTCATAGCCGTTGATGATGCATCTTCAATCCCTACAATTTCTTCTAAGGATGCACATTCTAATGCTGTTGCTGATCAAGCAGGAAATTTAAAAAGATTTACATCCCTGGAATCACCACCTGAGCTATTGTATTATTTCCATCAGGGAGATGACCAGGTCTACTTATGTTATAAAGTAGATGTATACATACAAGATCCGGTATCAAGAGTAGATGTTTATGTTGATGCCTCAACTGGGAAAATTGTAGAAAAAATTGATAAAGTCCATACTATTGATATGGACTTGACAGGAATGTCGAAGTATAATGGAAATGTAAATATCAAGGGTCAAAAAAACAGTAACAATTATAGGTTACGAAATCAAACCCATAAGATTGAAACTTTTTCTTTGAATGGGACTACAGACTACAACGTTGCTGTTGATGTAAATAGCAACGATACATATATTGATGAAGATCCGATCGCTGTACAAGCCCACTATGGTGCTGAAAACACTTATACTTATTTTAATGATAAGCACGGTAGAGATTCATACGATGATAACGGTACAAGCATCAAATCTTATGTTCATTATTCTACTAATTATGCTAACGCTTTCTGGGATGGAATTAAAATGACTTATGGTGATGGAAATGGATCAACGGTCGATGCCTTAGTATCAGTTGATATTGTGGCACATGAGATCACGCATGGGGTCACTCAGTATTCTGCTGAGCTATTGTATAAATATGAAGCTGGAGCCCTTAATGAATCTTTCTCTGATATATTTGGTGAAGCGGTAGAAAATTATGCTCAAGGCTCTAATGATTGGTTAATGGGTGCAGAAATATTTATGAATGGAGGAGCTATAAGATCTCTGGACAACCCTAATACCTATAATGACCCTGATACCTATATGGGTGATCATTATTACATAGGAGGTTCCGACCATGGTGGTGTCCATACTAATAGTGGAGTTCAGAATTATTGGTTTTACCTTTTATCTGAAGGAGGATCTGGTGTAAACGACCATGGTGAATCCTTTGGAGTAAATGCTATAGGAATTGATAAGGCTGCTGCAATTGCATATAGAAATCTCACAACCTATCTTGGTGTTTATTCTAATTATTACAATGCCAGAGAAGGTGCCATTCAGGCAGCAATAGATCTTTATGGAAACCATTCTCCGGAAGTCATTGCTGTAACCAATGCATGGCATGCCGTAGGTGTAGGTACACCTTATCACGAGAGCCAGTGTTATGAAGGAACATTAACCCTTAATATACAGTTTGATAATTACCCATCTGAGACCAGTTGGAGTGTAAAAGATTTATCTGGGACAGTAATTGCTTCAGGTGGACCGTATGCCGATCAGTCCCCTGGTGCATTTATTTCAGAAAGCATTAACCTTGAACCGGGTGATTTTGAAGTAATATTCCAGGATTCATATGGAGATGGCATGTGTTGTGGATATGGTGATGGGAATTACCAGATACTTATAGGTGATCAACAGATAAGGCAAGGTGCTTATTTTGCAAGTGAAGACATAACTGCAATATGTATCACAGGTCCCGATCAGGAACCGGACAACATTGCTCCTTCAACACCTGGCAACTTAATATCAATTGACATCTCAACGGATGGATTCGGAATTATATGGGATGAATCCAGTGACAATATCGGAGTAACTGGTTATAACATATATCTGGATGGCTCATTGGTAAATAGTACGCCACAAACAAATTACCAATTCAATGGATTGACTTCCAATACAACATTTCAAGTGGGAGTTGCAGCCTATGATTTGGCTGGAAATACATCTTCTTTATCTTACATTGATGTTACAACACTTGAAGTTATAGACAACCCTCCATCTTCTATTCCTGTTCAGATATCTCAAATAACTGCTACGAGCGCATTACTTCAGTGGCCAGCATCCAGTGATGATGGTTCAATTATCCAATATCATATCTATATAAATAATGTTTTAGAGGTATCAATTAACTCTTTACAATGGTCATTGGAAAATCTTAATCCAGAAACAAATTATACAGTGTATGTCCTGGCAGAAGATAACGCAGGACAAATGTCAACTTCTATACCTTCATCGTTTACAACATTGAGTATTCCTGACACCACCCCACCTACGGTGCCAGGAAATGTAAGGGCGACTGATATTACCCATGCAAGTGCCCGAATCACATGGAATGCAAGCCAGGATGATTCAGGAGTTATGAATTATGATGTGTATTTAAACGATATTCAAATAGCTAGTATACCCGGAAATCAATTTGTGATCAACGGATTAAGTGAGTCAACGTCTTACAATGTTAAAGTAAGGGCCAGAGATGTCCACAATAATATCTCCGCATTTAATCAAGTCGATTTTACAACACTATCGGCTCCTGACACCCAGGCACCAAGTAAACCTTCAGGATTAAGTGTTATAGATCTCCAAGAAACCAGTGCCGTTATATCCTACGAGGCATCAACCGACAATGATGCTGTTCTTGGTTATGACATATATCTGGATGGCGTGTGGAAAGACTTTACTGCTGAATTGAATTACACCTTTACAGGTCTACAACCTGAAACCGAATATACCGCAGGTGTTGTGGCTATTGATGAATCTAACAATGAATCGGATCAGGCCACCGTATCATTTTTAACACTTCCGACCTACAATCCGACGCAAGAATTAATACTTGGAAGTCATTTTGAGACTGGATGGGAAGGATGGATTGATGGTGGTTCAGATTCCTATAGATATAGAGGAAGGTATTCACCTGAAGGTCGATACAGCATCCGGTTAAGAGACAATTCTGGTTCTAAATCATCAATGACAACACAAACCTTAGATATCAGTGCTTATTCATCCATTAGTATTGAGTTTTTATATCATCCATACTCCATGGAAAACAATGAAGATTTTTATGTTGAATATCATGATGGTTCCAGGTGGAATGTACTGGCAAGGTTTATCAGTGGTACTCATTTTCAAAATAATAATACTTACACAGCTGA
>JABDLO010000395.1 GCA_013002995.1 Saprospiraceae bacterium
GGATACACCACTATATCTGATTATGCTAACTCCCATGGATGAAAATTTGATCTTATCAGAAGCTTGTAATCGAATGTCATTTTCTCCAAAGTTCGAAGACTTCGCTATAGTTGATTCCAGATTTCTAGTATCTACTTTGTTCTCACCGTAGGATTTATATTTCTGCTTATAGGTCGTACCATTTTTGATGTTCAGGTAATTATTCCCATAAAGCTTGGCCTTTATCACTTCAGATTCAATTTCGCCAATTACAAGCCTGCCTTCTCCGTACAAATTGATTTTGAACTTGTCCGTATCAAGGATGCTTTTAACCTCATGTTTTTCTTCTCCACGAAGTGAAAGCTTATGTAAGTACTTGTAAGTAACTGTGGCAGTCACCTTTCTACCCTCATAAATCGGTACTTTCATTTTATATCCTTTGTTTTTCTCTTTCTTGTGTTTGGTAGCCACCTTAGCTTGATCCAGGTAGATCTTTAGTGTATTCCCTTTCACTTTGATATTAATCTTGTCTTCATCTACCTCAATGTTTGAAAGAAGGACGGTTTCGTTGTCGCCTTCCTCTACAAGAAGTTCAACATGTGGTCCAACCATAATTTTTGTAAATGGCTCAACTATTCTGTATTCCTGGGAATATGCCGTGAAGAAGCAAAGAAATAGTGCTACAGCTAATAATTTTTTCATGGTTCATTTTCGAGTTGTATTCATATCAAAGATGCATCTGAAATAGAAAGGTTGCTATGCTGCAATTATTTTACTCAATTTGGCGAGGATATATGCTACTAAAGGACAGATGTCAATTATTTATCTTCTAGTAGCTGAAATACTGATGTCTTATCCCTGTTAAATCCTGCAATAATCAGGGAATCCTTTTCAAAATATTGCAAGGATCCAATCTGCCCTTGTAACAGAAGACCGGATTCGGAGGGAGTTAGTATAGCGAAGTCTTGTTTTGCTCCATTACTCAGCATCACAAATCCTTTATTGGCATCATAGTACCCCGTAGATATATCATATGAATAATCATTACCTCCCACTATAATGTCCGGGTACTTGTCATTGTTGAAATCATGCACTATGGTTTTTGTGATTGGGGAGATCTGAAGTCCGTCAGTGAGTTCCTGGAAGTCAAAACTTCCATTGTCATTCCAAATGAGGTAAGATGAAGTTGTATTGATCAAAAAGAAATTACTTTTCTCTTCTCCCGGGAGAGACGACAAAATTTGATCCGCACTGGCAAAACTAAATGACCGGTAGTCCTCAAATGTTTCTCTGAAAAAAGAAGACTGTGAGCTCAATTCATCCAGGTAATTTACCGGATATTCAGTCATTTTTCCATTTTCATCTGGCCAGTAACTTGTCATGAAAGGATCTATAATGCCATTTTTATCAAGATCCAGTACATAAAGTCTCATGGGATAATTCTCATTTACTGTAAAGCGATGATTCTTTCCCAGATTACCTACCATGTAGTCATCATCACCATCCTGGTCAAAGTCGCCAGCGGTTATTGAATACCATAATCCTGATTTGTCTTTAAGCGGATTGTTTTCCACTATAGACAATTTTCCGAAGTTATTTTTTAGTATAACCACTGAATTCCATTCTCTGGTGATCATTAGATCCTTCCAGCCGTCATTGTCATAATCACTCCAGACAGCATCCGTTACCATACCCAGGCTGAATTTATTTTTATTATCTGTTTTTAAATCTCCGTTTTCATTTATTAGCATATAGGATGATTCGGCGATAGGAAACATCCCTCTTCTGATCCTTGCCCCGATAAAGACATCTATATCTCCATCCTGATCAAAGTCCCCAGGTCTAAGCACAGATGCAGGAAATGCCGGTATGGGCAGTGCGATTTTATCAAATACACCACTATTGTTTTTGTAGAGGTAATGTTGATAATCGGAGCTATTTTCATTTGCATATCCTCCGGATACGATGAGAATATCCTTGTCTCCATCATTATCTATGTCTACAATAGCAATATCTGCTTCCGGGCAGGACTTATTTGTCGTGAGTCCTTCAAATTCCTCTTGTACGAATACTCCTCTTGTATTTAATAAAACAGTTGTGGGAGTCTGGTTGGTGGCTCCAATCACTAAATCCTCAACACCATCCCCATTAATATCTCCTTTTGCCATAACAGGGCCAATCTGGGAATATTTGTGAGGCAAACTGGGCTGCTGTCCATAAAAATCAATGAAGTCGGATTGCTTGTGATCATAAATGGAGGAATCATTTCTTCTTACAAATAATCTTTGCTCTAATGAAGGGATTGTGGTAACTGCAGGAGCGGCTTCAGATTCATCAAATTCTATTATCCTACTGATTTTTACATCGTATTTCGAGGAAACAGTTTTTTGCTGAGGCCAGGTTACTTTTATAGAGTCAATCAATGCACTGGTTCCAATTCCAAAATGAATTATTGGGCTCACTGAAGATATATATCCCCTGGAAAGAAAATGTTCATAAAACTGGTATTTGCCATCATGCCAGATCTCCACCTTGGCCCCAATTGCCATAG
>JABDLO010000421.1 GCA_013002995.1 Saprospiraceae bacterium
TCTCATCCACACTTAATTTATGAATGGGAAAATGATTTAAATATCGGAGACTTATGTGAAAAAGGATCCCAGTTAAGGCCCCACATTGTTTGGTTTGGTGAATCTGTTCCAATGCTCGAAGTGGGGATTCGAGAGATGTTGGATGCGGATATTGCAATTATAATAGGTACTTCTATGCAGGTATATCCAGCAGCTTCACTTATTGGGTTTGTTCCTTCAGATTGTGACATCTACTATATTGATCCTCAGCCACATATATCACATGAATTAGCATCAAGACAAGGTTTGAATATCATAGAAGAGAGTGCTACAAACGGTATGTTGAAACTGGCTGATCATCTTATAAAGTAATTTTTTTATTACCTTATAATAGATACATCACCTGATATCACTTCACTTCCAGATTGTCGATCATCAATAAAGGATACTTCAATTACATATACGTAAACACCACTTGGTGTCTGAGATGAATCCAGTCTTCCATCCCAAGGTTCTGAGATATCATTGCTTGTGAATACACGGTTGCCCCATCGATCGAAGATGGCCATACTGTATTCTGTAATTGTCACCCCATCCTGAAATACAGGTAAGAATTTGTCGTTGGTCCCGTCTTCATTAGGTGAAAAAGCATTTGGAATGTAGGCATCAAAGTAATTGCATACCCTAAGGGTTACAAAAACAGAATCCATTGATTCACAACCATTGTTACTAATGGTAGCATTTACCCAGCCTGCTTCATCAACCTGGAAAGAATTTCCTGTCGAACCGTCTGGCCAAGTAATTGTTCCTTCTGATTTAGTGGGCTGTAATAATAATCCTTCATCATCACAGACGGTGGTATCCCTTCCTAATTCTATTATCGGATTATCAAAGAACGTAACTGACACTGAATCCCTATTTGTACAACCATTTTCTAAGGCCTCAAGCCAATACTCACCTGAAACAACGATGCTCCTTGAAACATCATCTGTTCCATCATCCCATTGATATTCTGCACTACCTTGGGGAATGGCAAGTGTTACAACATCTCCATCACATGCATTCTGAATGCTTTCTCCTATGTCTACATCTGGTAGTGGAATGATTCCTATAGTGATGGAATCCGATGATATACACCCATTATTGTCTAGAATTACTTTATACTCCCCTTCATTTGACACTGTATATTGATCACTCTGAGTACCATCCTGCCAAATTCCAACTATCTCAGTTGTAAGTGTTAAAGATTCCCGATCACATATCATTGTGTCATTGCCCAATTCCAGATCCGGATAGGCATTGAAATTCACTAATACGCTATCTTCCAGAAAGCACTCCCCAACTTGAATTAGCAAGGTGTAAGTGCCTGTATTTGTTACAGATATGTTAGGTGTATTATCTCCAGTATTCCACATATAGTTGTCTGCCATTACACTAGTTTCAATGTCGACAACATCATCTTGACATGCTTGTATGGTCTCTCCTAGCTCAAAGTCAGGAGCGTCCTGGTACGTCACATATATGGAATCTGTTCTTATGCATCCCATATTGTCAACTCTTACCACATAGCTTCCCTCTGCAGTGACCAGGTAGGTATTTCCAGTACTTCCATCTTGCCAGGTGTAAATTGAAGAACCAAATTCTGGAGTTTCTAGATTAACAGTTTGACCCACACAAAGTGTTGTATCATTGCCAATTTCTGCTGGTGGTATGGGTACATAAGCAATCTGAACCGAGTCTCTGTAAGCACATCCATTGATCATTGCCTCTGCCAGATATTGACCTTCCATCGTACCGCTGTAAACTGGATCTGTAGTACCGTCTTGCCAGGTATATGATACACCAGGAATAGATGATGCGTCCAGTATAAATGGAGTCCCTTCACATAATACTTGATTATCACCTAGTTCAAAAGTGGGTATTTCCTGGTAAGATACATATATAGAGTCCGTATTAACACATCCCGTAATGTCAACATAAACAACATATGGACCTTCTTCTGTAACAGTGTAATCCCTTCCAGTAGTGCCATCCTGCCATGTAAATGTGGCTCCTGAAACCTCAGGAGTTGCTAATTGAAGCACCTCACCGTCACATAAAGTCGTATCAATTCCTAAGTCAGCTTCTGGAGTTGATACATAATTAATATTTATAGAGTCTCTATATGTACATAAATTTATTTCTACCTCAACCCAATAAAGTCCAGGTATACTTCCTGTAAAGGTAGAATCAGCACTTCCATCCTGCCATAAATAATTGGCATTCTCGAGGGCTGCATTTAGCGTGAATTGGTCTCCTTCACAATAGGTTTGTTCCTCCTCCAAATCTATAAATGGAATGGGTTGAACTTCTATTGTCACTGTATCAGTAGAGACGCAGCCATCTACTTCAGCTATAAGGCTATAATTCCCAGCTTCACTTACTTCCCTACTTGAACTCATTAAATCATCATTCCAAATATAAGTTACGCCTTGTATACCAAGTGAACCATCTATGGTGATACTAGTATTTTCACAAATGGTGGTGTCAGATCCCAGATCAACATTTACATCCTGAGGTTCAAGAATGATGATTTCATCTTCGATCTGGCATCCATTACCAAAAGTTACCTGAACAGAATAGATACCTGTCTGATTTACTGTAATGGTAGTATCCGTGCTGTTATCATTCCAAAGGTATGTTTCTGATGGAGAAAAGTTGAAAGCACTCAACTCAAGAGATGCATCATTGCACAAGGCACGATCTGGTCCCAGAAAACCTGTCTCCACAAATTCTGGGGGATCTTCAAATACCCAACCTACATTACTCATGGCTATATCTGTACTTCTTGCTCCAGCTATAAATTCAGCACCTCCAGTTCCACGATTATCTCGCATCTCGATGAAATTTACAGAAACATTACCAGCGGAAGGCATGCTAAATGTACCTAATAATCCAGGTGAATCTGAACGAAGTTGTATAGGAGTGCAATTATTACCTATCAGTTGAAGGTATCGGTTTACATTTTGAGTTTCTCCTGCTTCCAGAGTATAGGTTTTGCCTGGTGATCCAATTAAGGTATCAGTTTCAATCTCTCCAAGTATATATGCATCTCCTGAAAATCTAAGTGATTGGAAATTATTCCTTGGAGTACTTGGGTCTTTGTTCCAATAAGTCCTTCGATCCCCTAGATAAGTGATACTCGAAGGATTGGTAGCTATAACTCGATTCAAATCTACTCCTCGGGTACTTATAAAATTATTAATGGAGGAATTAAAGTAGATAACATTATTGGTAGAAACGAAATCAGTATTTGATCCATAAAACTGCATGGTGTTTTCACCATTTTGATCTCTGCCGAATTGAATGATTGTATTAGAAAGATCAATGGTCTGAGGATCTCCAACAAAGTTGTCTTGATACCAATAGTTCAGAGTCCAGGTGATGTTACTGGCATCAAGAGAACCATTATAATGGTCATAATTCCAATTTAAAAGATCATCTTTAAACCTCAACAGGCCTCTTCCCTCTTTTACTAGCCCAGGAATTTCAATTCCGTTGGAAGTAATAGAATCCAATTGATTTGTAGCCATATGATGCCAATAAGTTGATCTATCCATATCGTTATCATATATCAATGAACCATTTATCCTGATTCTATCTGTCCAGTAACCAATATCCTGGACATTATCATAATAATAACCAAAATTGGGTCTGCCGAAAACATTGTCCCATGTCATGTTTCTACAAGTAATGAATCGGTTGGCATCAGAAGCTACACCTTGATTATTTTGGTCAAATGAATTTTCGTCAAATATCACATCATCAATTGCAGTTGGGACGCATTCACCTCCAGGACCTCCACTGGTCAATGACCAATGTGATGAATCTTCCCAGTGGCCTTCATTATTGACCCAATATAAAACTCTAGCAGATATGCTATCTATAACCCATCCATTATTGTTTCCTCTATCTACTGAATTATTTGCAGTAAGGACACCTGATCCTTGCTGATTAATGTCTTTAATCATTAATCTTTCAAAGGTGTGGTTAACATCAATGTTAAAATTGGTTTGCAAACCAGGGTTATTACTGGAAATAGATATATGCCCATCATCACAGTTTCCATCAGCGCTTAATTCCATGAAGTAATAATTCTGATTATCCTGAAATATATAGTCAAATCCTGCTGCAAGTTCAACATAGTTCATGACCTGGTGACCGTACATAGATCCCCTTGATCTATAAATGACGGAATCAACGGTTACTGCTGAGGTCTCAGGAGTGGTCCAGTTATAACCACTTATTTCACCGAAGTAACATGAGTATATTAGATTGTTGTATTCGATCCTATTAGGTCCATTATGGTAAAACCAACAATTAAGGCCAGACTGAAATTCAATCGTAGAATTGTCTGTTTCAGCTGTAAAATTTTCAGTGTCTACATACCATTCAGGCCTCCATACAGCATTACCATTCTCATCGTAAGTATCTCTAATAAGAATATAACTATTCCTCATATCTAGATGAGTTGTACGGGAGCCATATGCCAGGTACTTGAACATCTCCATGTTATTACCTCCAGAAATTAGTGTTCCGGAATTATGACTTAGATTCCACTCGACATATAAATCATCAAGCAATGTCCAATCTGCATTCTGGCCATTGAAATGACATTCTCTATTTAAATGCTGACCGTTGAGCTCTAGCGTGTTTCCAGATAGTGATGATTCAAAATAGTAATATCCACCAAATGTATGTTGCATATTTGCATCCATTCTCATAGACCCTGTGATGTGCATTGAATATTCTCCATCCCCCGCAAGAGAAGGATTACCGGTGACACCATCCCAGATCATATCTCTTACAAATACATCTTCAATATCAATGGTTACAATTTGCCCGGCTCCTGTGAATGAATTGGCATCAAAATATGCTCTGTCCTTTCCGGCAGGAACACATCCACTTGGAGGTCCACCGCTGGTAAATGACCAGTGATTGGGGTCAGTCCAATCTCCAGTTCCACCTATCCAATAAAAATCAAGAGTATTGCTATTGGTGAATATCCAATTATTATTGTTACCTAGATCAGTGCTATTAGTAGCATTAAAAGTTCCCCCCTGGCCTCTGATATCTCTAAGTGTTACAAAGTCTAGATTAATGGTCCCTGAACTATTAATCGTGGCTTCAATTCCTGCATCATTGGATGTGATTACAATTCCCTCTGCGCATGTTCCTATGGCATCTATAGCCCCTATGTTATAGGTCCGCCCACTTTCAAAGCGGTAGACCTTTTTTCGATTCAATAAAAGTTGGGCCATATCTTGCTGGCCTTCAATCCTGGTGCTTCCATTCAATCTGAGTGTATTGAAAGTGACTAAAGGATCTCCTTCATATGGTCTCAGATAATTTCTACCTGCATTGCTTGTAAAATTTACATCGTTAAAGTTAATGTTTCCACTGCCCTGAAACCACACTTCAGTAAGGGCTGCAGTAAAGTTAATGGTTGAGGTTCCCGGAATAATGGTAAGATTTGTTGCATTTATTTTGGATGTGATGGTGTCAAAAGTTTCATGATAGAACTCTCTGTCACCAAAATTGCCCCAAACCTCAATTGTTGAACTTCCTAAATCAAATGTCTTTGCAGAATTTGTGAGGATGTAGAGGTATTTAGTTCTTAAAGAAAATCCATTGGTTGCAACAGTTCCTTGATTAATCTGGAATATACTATCCATTTCAATATTACTGTTGAATTCCCAGGATCCTTCACCAGTAAAGTACATCTCCCTACCAGCTATATTTCCATTATAGTTTAATACGTTACCATTGGTGCTACCATTTAAAGTAACGATCCCTCGAAAATTAAAGTTGACCCGCGCACCTAGATCTATAGAACCGAATGAATTCATAATTACTTCTCTGCCGCCATTGAAATTTACATCAAAGGATACTCCCGTCCAATCCATGTTTCTGAAAAACATGATTTCAGCATTCATGAAAACAGTCTGTCCATTTCCTGTAAAGGAATTAGCATCAAAGATCACATTGTCTTCTGAAGTTGGTACTTGTGAATGGGTTACAGTTCCTCCAGAGGTAGTTACCCAATGAGATAAGTCTGACCAATTGCCACTGCCCCCTACCCAATAATAATCTGCTGAAAATCCAGATATAGAAATTACACTCAGGAATAATAGTAAAAGGAATCCCTTCTTCATGATTTAGTCAATTACGTCGATTTAAAGTTATATAAAATGAATGGGCTTTATTGAGAGATTCATTTATTAATTAGTGAATGTCGGGAGATACTTATTATTTGGTCATTTCTAGTATCCATTGGTAAAGAAAATATATAATTTACCCAATAAGAGGCAAAAAAAAGGGGGCAACCATTTGTGCATGATTACCCCGACTGATTGAGTTTGGATCTTTGCTAGCTGCCACACATAAGGCATCCGTCCTCCATCGTGCAGACCTGGCCTTCTTCCATTTCTGCCTCTACGGCTTCTACTTCTCCTTCTGTGTTGCTAGATTTAGCTTGTATTCTTTGGTGTTTTTCATCCAATGTAAATTTAATAGGATCTACAGCAGCTTTACTTCTCAGGTAGTACATCCCCGTCTTAAGCCCTTTCTGCCAGGCATAAAAGTGCATACTGGATAGCTTACCGAAGTTGGGGTTTTCTACAAAGAGATTTAAGCTTTGACTCTGGCATATGTAAGCCCCCCTGTCAGCAGCCTGATCAATGATTACCTTTTGACTGATCTCCCATACCGTCTTGTATAAATCTTTAATGTGCTGTGGGACATCTGGGAATTCATGGATGGAACCATTTGCTGCCATCAACCTCTGTTTCATTTCATCATCCCATAGACCCAGGCCTATCAGATCTTCAAGTAAATGTTTGTTTACAACGATGTACTCTCCTGATAATGTACGTCTTGTGTAGATATTGGCAGTGTAAGGCTCGAAGCACTCATTATTGCCTAGGATCTGTGAAGTGCTGGCTGTCGGCATTGGAGCCAGAAGTAAACTATTCCGTAAACCTGTTTTTTTAATGATGCCTTTCAGACCTTTCCAATCATATCTGTCAGAAGGCTTTACATCCCACATATCGAATTGCAGTACCCCCTTACTGGCAGGAGATCCTTTGAATGTCTTGTAGGCTCCATCTCTTTGAGCCAGTTCAGCACTTTCTTCTAGAGCTGCATGATAGATGGTTTCAAAGATGTCTTTATTCAGTTGCTTAGCCTCCGGGCTGTCAAATGGCATCCTCATTAAGATGAATGCATCAGCTAACCCTTGAACCCCTATTCCAATCGGTCTATGCCTGAAGTTTGAATTTTCAGCTTCCTTAATTGGATAATAGTTGATATCAATGATCTTATTAAGATTCCTTGTGATCACTTTTGTGATGTCGTGAAGCTTATCGAAATCATAAGTACCATCCTTCTTGACGAATTTAGGTAATGATATAGATGCCAGGTTACATACAGCAACTTCATCGGGTGAAGTATACTCCATTATCTCAGTACAGAGATTACTACTTCTGATCGTACCCAGGTTTTTCTGGTTTGATTTTTTATTGGCAGCATCTTTATACAGTATATAAGGAGTTCCTGTTTCAATTTGAGATTCCAGAATTGAGAACCAAAGATCTTGAGCCTGGATGGTCTTCCTTGCTCTTCCCTCCTGCTCATACTTATGGTATAGTGCTTCAAAATCCCCACCATATGAATCATATAATCCAGGTGCTTCATTTGGACAGAAAAGCGACCATTCACCATTCTGCTTTACCCTTTCCATAAATAAGTCAGGAATCCACATAGCATAGAATAAGTCTCTTGCCCTCATCTCTTCTTTACCATGATTTTTCTTCAATTCCAGAAAGTCAAATATATCTGCATGCCATGGTTCTAAATAAACTGCGAAAGCTCCTTTTCTTTTTCCTCCGCCCTGATCTACATATCTTGCGGTATCATTGTATACTCTTAACATAGGAACAATTCCATTACTCGTACCACCTGTTCCTTTGATATAGCTTCCCTGAGCTCTTATGTTATGGATGCTCAATCCAATTCCACCTGCTGATTGAGAAATGCTGGCACATCTGCTGAGGGTTTCAAAAATTCCACTTATACTATCATCAGTCATGCTCAATAAAAAACATGATGACAATTGAGGTTTGGGAGTTCCTGCATTAAAAAGTGTTGGTGTTGCATGGATAAACCACTTTTCTGACATTAAATTGTACGTCTCAATTGCAGCATCAATGTCATCTCCATGGATACCAACTGCAGCTCTCATCAACATATGTTGGGGTCGTTCAACAACTTTCTTATCCATTCTCAGCAAGTATGACCGCTCTAATGTCTTAAATCCGAAAAAGTCAAAACTATAATCCCTGTCATAAATGATTGCTGAATCTAGTCTCTCACAATTCTTTTCAACAACTTTCATAGTGAGGTCTGAAATAAGTCCAGCTTTATCACCGGTCTTTGGATCGACATAGTCATATAGATCCCTCATTGTCTTAGTAAATGACTTACTGGTGTTCTTGTGGAGATTACTTACTGCAATCCTCGCTGCTAATAGTGCATAATCTGGATGCTTCGTTGCCATGGTGGCAGCAGTCTCAGCGGCTAGGTTGTCAAGTTCTGTAGTGCTTACACCATCATACAGCCCTTGGATTACTTTTTTAGCGATTTCAATAGGATCTACATAATCTTGATTCAGACCATAACAGAGTTTTTTGACTCTTGCTGTGATCTTATCAAAGCTGACGTTCTCCTTTTTACCACTTCGTTTAATTACTTGCATGAGAATATTATTTAGGGATTAAAGAATGTAGTTTTCTCAGTATCGTATGTTCGCTATTAAGGTTGGTGTTTATGGTAGACTAAAAGTCTTCATCAAGGCTAAAGATCTGTTTATCTTTTTCAGCCATGACACCAGCTTTTTGGTAATCTCCAACTCTCTTTTCAAAGAAATTGGTTTTACCCTGAAGCGAAATCATATCCATCCAAGGGAATGGATTTTCTACGTTATAGACCTTAGGATTCCCTAAAGACACAAGTAGTCGGTCTGCGACAAATTCTATATATTGACACATAAGGTCAGCGTTCATTCCTATCAGGTTAACTGGAATGGCATCTGAAACGAATTCTTTCTCGATATCCACTGCATCAGTGATGATCTTATGTATGGTTTCTTTTGGTAATTTATTGACAATGTGATCATTATAAAGCAGACATGCAAAGTCACAGTGCATACCTTCATCTCTTGATATCAATTCATTAGAGAATGAAAGTCCCGGCATTAAACCTCTTTTCTTCAACCAGAAGATTGAACAGAATGATCCAGAGAAGAATATACCTTCTACAGCTGCAAAGGCAATTAATCTTTCTGCAAATGAGGCATCCTCAATCCATTCTAATGCCCAATCAGCTTTCTTCTTCACACAGTCAAGATGTTCAACTGCATTGAACAAGTAATCTTTTTCATTTTGATCTTTAATATATGTATCAATAAGTAATGAGTAAGTTTCAGAATGAATGTTTTCCATCATAATCTGAAAACCATAGAAAAATTTAGCCTCCGTATATTGAACTTCACTTACCATGTTATCTGCGAGATTCTCATTAACTATACCATCGCTGGCAGCGAAAAACGCAAGCACATGTTTTATAAAGTGTTTTTCATTGTCATTTAATTTGTTTTCCCAGTCAGTAATATCCTGGTGAAGATCTATTTCTTCTGCTGTCCAAAAAGAAGCTTCAGACTTCTTGTAGAATTGCCAGATATCATCATGTTGTATTGGAAAGATTACAAATCTATTGGGATTTTCCTTTAATAAGGGCTCAACTGCATTACTCATATCACGGATTGTCTTTATAGTTAGTTATTATTTTATATTCAAAAATTTCATATATAACAAATGTATACTTCTGGTTTTTAAAGTCAAAGTCACGAATCACAAACTTTTGTGATTAATGTTTTACAAGTGTTATTGGTTTGATTACTACTTAGAGGGACGTATCCCGAGTTGGTTTTTTATTGTTTCTGTTCCGTAGTAACGGGAAGACAAATTAAATGAAATAAAGTCGTAATGTGATTGATCATTTTCTATTAGTTACTAACATCGTGTTGATAACATATGTAAAATTTTAATAATCAGTTAGATAGGTACATATTACTAAAATGTTTAATGTTGATAACTGTCGGAAAATGCCTAATAATCAGTTGTTTATCAACATATAACGTATTGGACTAAAATTATAATTGTTTATTTCTTCGAAAAAACCAAATTAAAAATAACCCCAGGACAAGAGAAAATACGAGTATATAGTAAAAGGCATATGGGTGATCCTCCATCGGAAGGTTCTTTAGGTTCATTCCATAAAAACTTGCGACTAATGTTGGAACCATTAAGATGATGGTAATGATGGTTAATCGGTGAATAAAAACATTCATATTATTTGAAACAATAGAGGCATACGTTTCCATCGTTCCACTTAAGATATTGGTGTAAACATTGGACATTTCTAAAGCCTGTCCATTGTCAATAATGATGTCTTCAAATAGATCCTGGTGTTCTTCTTCCTCTCTGATTTTCAATAGATCAATGCGCTTCATTTTAAGTTTTAGAAGATCATTAGCACTTAGTGAATTAACGAAGTAAACCAAACTTTTTTCTATCCTTAGAAGTTGTTGTAATTCTTTATTTCTACTTGAACTGTATAACTCTTGTTCTATAAGGTTTCTTTTCAGATTTAGCTTCTTGAGAAAATCAAGGTACATATAAACATTCTGTTCAAAAATCTGTAGAATGAATCGTTTTCGATTATCAACAGAAAAGTTCTTAATCCTATTATGGAGAAATTTTTCCATGGTAGGGTTTTCTCTACTTGAAATAGTAATAATTTTTTGATCTGCCAGGATGATACCGATAGGAACAGTTGTATAGATGGCTTCGGCTTCTTTGGGATCATCATTCATAACCGGAGTGTTCACCAGAATGAGGAGTACTTCTTCCTCCCTTTCATATCTGGACCTTTCATCTATATCTAGTGAAT
>JABDLO010000479.1 GCA_013002995.1 Saprospiraceae bacterium
GTATGTACACCTTGTCCCATCTCTGCGTGAGGGATAATGGCCGTAATCGTATTGTCGGGTGATATTTTAACCCATACGT
The DNA here is from genome assembly GCA_013002995.1 of Saprospiraceae bacterium. Taxonomy (GTDB): domain Bacteria; phylum Bacteroidota; class Bacteroidia; order Chitinophagales; family Saprospiraceae; genus JABDLO01. The sequence goes on from JABDLO010000479.1 coordinate 80, forward strand.
TGAAGAATGAATCTCCTTCTTCTCCTAATATTTTTTTAGCTTTTTCAGCTCGATTGCCCGGTCTTATTGAAACTCCAAAAATGACGATTCCACCAGCTAAAACACCTGTGCCAATAAATGCTCTTCTTGTCCATTTACCCATAGTTCTCCGGATTTAATTGTGAAGAATTCATTGTATCAGCCGCCCTATGAATACCCTTCTTAATCCTCCCATACATGCCACATCGACATATATTACCTTTCATGGCTTCATTGATGTCTTCATCAGATGGTTCAGGATTTTCATTTAATAAAGCCACAGCCGACATCAATTGTCCTGATTGACAATATCCGCATTGTGGAACTTGTTCGTCTAGCCAGGCTTGTTGCACTGGATGTAAACCGGATTCAAGAGTACCTATACCTTCAATGGTTGTTATTTCTTTATTTTCTGCAGCAGAGATTGGCGTAGAACAGGATCTGATGGGTTTCCCATCCAGATGGACAGTGCATGCGCCGCACAAACCCGCTCCACAACCGAATTTTGTACCTGTTAATTTCACCTCCTCTCTGATAACCCACAATATTGGAGTCGAATTGTCCACTTCAACCTGGGTTTCTTTGCCATTGACGATTAGTGTAATCATATATCTATTGAACTAAAAAAGAAATCGAACTATTTACTGCTTAAGATAGAGTAAATAGTTCGATTGATAGTAAAAATGCTTTTTTAAGAGTATTTGTATTATTTAACTGTAATAGGGAATGACACCACGGTCTTCTCCCATCTCATTATAATATCAGCAGAATAATCCTTTAAGTTGTCTACAGTGATAAGGAAAGACTCAACAGTATTGGGTAACATCTTAGGCATGGCCTGAATGGTTAATGTAGGCTCGGCACTAGAGTAAGGAGTCCATCTGGTACTTTCATAAGGAAAGAAATGGACATCCCATGATTTTGCTCCAGGAGTAGTTAGGATGGCATATGAACCAGCAGCTAATTCAGTACCTCCGATGGTTACTGCATCACTGAAAGTAATTTTTGTAGCAGAATTGGCACCTGTTCTCCATTTTTTGCCGAAAGGTACTAATCCATCTGCAGCAAATATGGTACGACCTTTTACGCCAGGTCTTGAATATTCAATGGTAACATCTGTTAATCCCACTTTCTGAACCAACTTGGCAGATGGGCTAGGGGCTCGATTTTCCTGAGCTGAAAGTGATCCAATTGAAAAAAGTGAAATGGTCAATAGGGTGAATAAGAATTTGTACATAACTGTGTTTTTTCAAGTTTAAATGAATAATAAAGTTAACGATTAATAAACTATGAATAATATGTGTGCACAAAAGTTCATGAAATAACAAAACTCCATTTGTAAAAGTTAACTGAAGTTCATTATCTTTATGATTGAATTACTTTGATGTAATTACATGAAAATCAATTATATATGAAATAATTTTATGCTTAATTAATACCAAATTTGCAAAACCGATAAACCTGCACACATGAACAATCAAGGACTTAAACTCCTCGCACTCATTATTTTATTGATTTGTGGTAGTCATCTTTACTCACAATCCACTTCCAATTTAAGAAAATCCAATACTTTAGTAAATATACCTTCCAGTCCGGGAAGTCTGATAATTAAAGACAATGGAAGTAGTTCCCGATCTTCTGTGATCAATAATCACTGGGTCTTAACTTATGACGGTGCCAATTACAATCTCACAGACGAAAATGGTTCTGTCATATATTGTGAAGGATGTGAGGGTGATGGTACAAATTCTATCAATTTTAGTAAGCAATACATCACTTCAATTACAGTAGAAGGTGGAAGCGGAGATGATGTATTGACCATAAGAGAAGAGAACGGCCAATTACCTCAACCAGCTTCAAATGCTGTAGGTGGCCACACCAATGCAGCCTTCGAAGCCAGTGGTCTTGGTAATGGGATCATTGGGGTCCATTTTGAAGGTGGAGCTGGATGGGACGAATTAATCATCCAAATGGATGAAGCGCATGATGTAACATATTTTTCAGATAACAATGAGACTAAAAGTGGTGTGATTGATGTTGCCGGAGAATTTACCTTATCATTCGATGGATTAGAACCAATTGTAATTATTGGAGCTGGCGGATCATTGATATTAGATGCTTCTAGCACCCCGGCTACGTCACAATTAGACCTTATGGATTTACCACCTGCGGGTGACGGTTTAAATCAGGTAACAGGTGATGGCGGATGGGAGACAGTAACTTTCAGTGGATTCTTCTCTCTTATTATCAGAGGAGGAGATGGATCAGAAACAATGAATGTAAACTCGGTTGATGGAGCTGATCCAGATGGTGGAGGACCAGGAGCGGCTTTGTCGTTTATAACTTTAGATGGTGATAACGTCTTTTCGACTGATGTATCATCGGATGTGTTAAATATTTTGGATCTACCTGCTACCATATCATGTACATTATCCGGAGCCGGTGGAAGTGATAATTTTAACATTGGAAGTAGTACCAATTCAATTGGAACCATACTCGGACTTGTTACTGTTGATGGAGAAACCCACGATCCAGGTACAGTTGATTTACAAATCAAAACTGACATCAATACCCTTGATACAGGAGATATTTTAAACGTTAATGACCAGGGGGATGCCGGATCATATACCTACAGTTTGAGTATGGCATCAATTGCTAGAACTGGAACAGGAGGAATAGTATATTTTAACATTGAAACATTAAATCTAAACACAAGTATTGGTTCTGCTGATGTAGATGTGATCTCAACGGCTGATGGAGTGAATACTACTATTACAACCCAGGATGCAGCTGATGATATTGATGTAGCAATGACAGGATTGGACGCCAATGTCATTATTAATGTTGCGGGAGGTGCAGACGATGTAAATATTGTTACGACCGCGGGTGACGGTGCTGATGGAAATGCACTAGGTAGTTTTACCCAGGTAAATGCCGGTGATGATGGTGATACGATGACTCTTGAGGATAGTGGTCCAGCAGGTCGTGTTGAATTTAATGGTCAAGGAGGGACAGATGTAAATAATATTTTGGCTGCCGGTCCATTAAGTGTAACCAATGTGAATGGTGGAGATAATTCAGATACCAATAATAT
>JABDLO010000484.1 GCA_013002995.1 Saprospiraceae bacterium
TTATTAATGAATTATTACTGACGATTAATGATGTAGTGTTCCAGTATTCACAACAGGTTGAGGATCCCTGTCTCCACACAGAACAACCATTAAATTACTTACCATAGCAGCCTTCCTATCCTCATCCATATCCACAATATCTTCTTTTGCAAGGGCAGTAAGGGCCATTTCTACCATTCCTACAGCACCTTCCACGATCTTCATCCTGGCCGCAACAATCGCTGTAGCCTGCTGTCGTTTCAACATGGCACTAGCTATCTCGGATGCGTAAGCCAGGTACCCAATACGTGCTTCCACAACATTGATCCCTGCTATACTCAATCGGTCGCGAAGTTCTTCTTCCAATTGATGGTTACCTCTGAAAGTCCCGATCGCAGTGTTACCTCTTTCTGTTCATCATCAAAATTGTCATAGGGGTACAGTCCTGCCAATTTCCTAACGGCCGCGTCACTTTGAATTCGTACAAAGGATTCGTAATCGTCGACTTCAAAAGCGGCTTTATAGGTATTTCGCACTTGCCAAACCAGGATTACCCCAATCAGAATGGGATTACCTACTTTGTCATTTACCTTCACTCTCTCACTATCAAAATTTCTGGCTCGTAATGAAATATGTTTCTTTACAAAAAAGGGATTTACCCAAAAGAAACCATTGGCTTTTACTGTTCCCTTATAGTCACCAAATAAGGTCAATACCCTGGAGCTATTTGGGTATATAAAGAAAAACCCAGGTGTCATCAGGAATGCAAAAATCAGTACAAATGCCCAGAAAATCGGTACTAATACCATGATCATTCCCCAAAGACTGGCTGCAAAAAGTATGAATTCTATAAACAGCATCAAGTAGCCGCTCATAGGTTTAAAATCTTTTTCTTCCATCGTATTATTATCTAAGTTAAAAGAAAATGTGATATTAAAATGATATCACTATAATATAACTAACGATGATAAAAACAAAATGGTTACGACAATTGATAATTATTAGTACCCGATCGGAGTCACTTTAAAGAAAACCCTTCCGTCCCGACACTCTGAGGGGGCGTGTCCTCCTCTACACTGCGTTTCGAGTGACTGCTCGCAATCCCGATCAGAGTCACTTCGCGTAAGGACTCCGATCTCCTTTATTCCTCAGGGTGCCCACCAAGTTCCGGTTGACTCTCAGTGGGATGGAAAGAAGGACTCTGATCTTATTTGATCCTCAGAGTCCTCTCCACTGCGTTTCGAGTGACTCTGAGGGGGCGTGAGAGTCACTTCGTGTAAAGGACTCTGATCTGTTTTGGTTCCTCAGAGTCCTCTCCACTGTGTTCCGGGAGACTCTGAGAGGGCGTGAGAGTCCACGTCACAAGTTTCGAGTGTCTCGAATAGAGTGATGGAATACTTCGGTATCCCAGATTTAGCTTTTTAAGCCGGAGTAGATCAGGTACACAATAATCAGAATGATCATAACCAGGTACATGATCAGGTCGACCCGGATGTAAGATTTATAGCGTTGGTATATCTCTTTGATTTTTCTCAATTCTTTCCCGAATAAGAAGTAAAAGGTGCTATAATGTGTAATTTATCAGACAATCCTATTAATTACCAATATATCCGTTGACCAAATCTATTAAGCCATGAAACTGTGTTCAATTCTAATTCTCATAATTTCCATGATATTTTATTCCTGTAATCCTAAGCCGGATAATAAGAAAGAATCCAAAAGTGGTTCAGGTACTATCACACTACCGGATGACTTTTCATACCCAGGCAGACACCCTCAGATGGGCGATCCGAAGAATTTGCAGTTGGTCATCGAATGGAATAAAAGAAGGTCTGATCTTGAATACAATATCGAAGGTCTTGTAAACGATACGGGCACTATACGGTTAGCCGATGGACTGGAAATGGTTGCTACCAGGGACTCTCTGACCTCTTACTTGAGGTCTCAGTATGTAGATCTCAATGATCAGGAAATCACTGTAAATGCTGCCATACCCATTTATTATTCAGACCTCAATCATGAATGGGTCTACTCATGGATCTATCAGGAATTGACTTTAAGAGACAACACTGAATCTTCAAGTTATTTTCATGAAGATTTCAGGATAATAGATGGTAAGATCAGTATGATTTATCAGTTTAGAAGAACTCCATAAACTGACAAGTAAAAGGCTTTACCGGGTGGTATCTAGTACTACTTCCCCGTCTTTCATTACAAAAACTACATTCCGTAGATTCGATATATTCTTGGCAGGATTACCTTTTACAGCAACCAAATCAGCAAACAGGCCATTTTTAATAGATCCAACCTTATCGCTCAAATGAAAAATCTGTGCATTAGTCGAGGTTACCGATCTAAGCACATCCTCAGGAGACATACCATAATTAACCATCATTTCCAGTTCCCGGACATTATCTCCATGTTCAAATACACCCACATCCCCGCCAGCTACAATGGTAACACCTGATTTGAGTGCCGAAGAAAATGAATTCTTCTTATCAATGATGCGCTGTGGATCAGCATCAATACCTTTCTTCCAGCCCTGATACTGCATTATAGCATCTCCTGCTGCAAGAGTTGGACACAAAGCCACATTTTTTTCTTTCATCAAATTCCAGATACCTTCATTCCCTCCATCTCCATGCTCAATGGATTCGACACCTGCCCGAATTGCTCTCCTCATACCTTCAGGGGTGGAAGCATGAGCTACCACATATCGGCCGCTGCTTTCGGCTGTTTGCACCATCAACTTCAACTCTTCTTCACTGAATGTGGGCAAAGCTTCTCCATTCGGTCCCCACCTGTAGTCTGCATAGACTTTGATAAAATCAGCGCCATGTCCAATTTGATCCCGGACTACCTTAATAATATTGTCATACCCATCAGCCACTTCAGCTCCTAATGGATTATCAAAATGATCGGCAAATCCTTTAGGCCCATAACTGCCAGTAGCCACAATGGCTTTTGAAGAAATTAGTAGGCGAGGTCCGGGTACTACACCATCATCAATAGCTTTTTTTAGACTGGCATCAGCATATCCTGCTCCTTCCGTTCCAAGATCTCTAACTGTCGTGAAACCAGCTAGCAATGTTCTCTCAGCATGCACCACAGCTCGTACCATACGATATGACTCTGATTCTTTTAATACCTGGTCATTCCAGGGAGATTGGTCATAGGGATATAAAAACATGTGTGCATGACCTTCAATCAATCCTGGAAGAAGGGTAGTACCCTCCATGATTTTGGTATCAACATCTCCAGACCAGTCTTTTCTAGGTCCAGTGTATTTAATTATGTTGCCCTCTATTACAACTACCCACTTCTCTTTCATTTCCTGACCGTCGAAAACACGATCGGGTATATACATTGTGGGATTCTGTGCATTGACAACACCAAAAGCTATCAGTGTCAGAATTGCTAAGGAAATTATTGCCCTAATTTGTCTCATTCGTGTATTCGAGAGACAGGAGTACTTGGAATATCCAACGTAGAAGGTTCCTCGCTTTCTTCAATACGCTTGTTCAGTCTCACCACTCTTCGTCGAGTTCGAATTCGTATATTGATAAATTCTACGGTAAGTGAGAAAAATACAGCGAAATATATGTACCCCTTAGGCACGGGATGATGAAATGCTTCTACTATGAGCATGAACCCAATAAGGATCAAGAATGATAAGGCAAGTATTTCCAGGCTAGGATGCTTTTTTATAAAAGCACTGATTTTTCCTGAGAAAACAAGCATAA
>JABDLO010000116.1 GCA_013002995.1 Saprospiraceae bacterium
AAAAGAATACGGAGCAGAGGCATTCCTACATGACTTGTCAACGCTGGGGTTTTCTACCTTTCAACATTCAGCTGACTATTATGGACTATCATTAATCCTTGGGGGTGGGGAGGTAACACTATGGGAGCTGGTAGATGTTTACAGCAGGAGCGCTCAGAAATTATTGAATTATCAGGAAGAGAAAATTGAGTATAACATCCATTTCAATGATAATTTTAAATCAAAGGGCAAGGTCTTTTATAATGAAGGAGTGATCTATTCTATGTTTAATGCAATGACTGAAGTGGTGAGACCGGATTCTGAAGGTGGATGGCAGCATTTTCAATCTTCTGTACCGTTGGCATGGAAAACCGGAACAAGTTATGGTCATAGGGATGCCTGGGCTGTGGGTATAACTCCCCATTATACTATTGGTGTTTGGGTGGGCAATTCAGATGGAGAAGGTCGTCCTGAAATTATAGGAAGTAGTGCTGCGGGGAGTATTATGTTTAGTGTGCTTCATACATTACCGGGGACAGGAGGATGGTTTGATATTCCACATGACGAAATGATAGAAGCCCCAGTGTGTATTAAATCTGGACATACCAAAGGAAAGTGGTGTGAAGATGTTGATACACTATTGATTCCAGCTGCCAGTATGTGGGCTTCAGCTTGTCCCTACCATGAATTGGTTTATGTCAATGAAGATGAGAAGCGAGTTCATATTAATTGCTCAGACCAATACACCAGGAAGTCATGGTTCCACCTTCCTCCGGATATGGCTTACTTTTATCAGAGAGACCATGCTGATTACGAAGACTTACCACCTATTGCACATGGGTGCGAAGGGAATTCTTCTGGAAGCTCGATCGCACTGCTTTATCCTTCTTCGCATGAATCGATATTTATCCCTCAAGGACTGAATGGAGAGGAAAAGGCAGCTGTATTTAAGGCCACACACAGAAGAAATAATTCAAAGATATTCTGGCACCTCAACGATCGATACTTAGGGGATACTTATGAAATACATCATATGAAGATTCAGGTTCCCCCCGGAAAGCATAAAATAAAATTAATTGATACGGAAGGTAACGAGGTGAATCGTACATTTGAGGTAGTTGGTGACTAGATCATAAAATGAACATGGAGTATTCAGCAATTAATGGCATCATAGTTAAAGAAGAAGAGGCAAAGATCTCTGTCAAAGACATTGCCCTGGGTAGAGGGTATGGAATATTTGACTTCTTTCAGATAAAGGATGGACAACCCATTCACATGGAAGAGCATCTGGACCGGTTTGAAAGATCTTCACACATTATGAGATTGGATCTTGATTGGGATAGAGAAAGGGTGGTTAATATCATTAATGACCTATTGTTAAAAAACCAAGTTGAATCTGCAGGTGTAAAATTAATTGGAACCGGGGGTGTATCCCCTGATGGTGCATCAATCGCCAATGGCAACCTTGCCATTATTTTATATCCGTTTAAATCACCCTCCACAGAATTACACAAGACAGGAGTGAAACTTCTTTCTTATGAATTTCAACGACTTCTTCCTCATGTTAAATCCATCAACTACCTATATGCTGTTTATCTTTCAGAGGAACTTAAGAAGGCTGAGGCTTTAGAGCCATTGTATTACACATTAGAATCTGTTAGAGAGACATCCAGAGCCAATATCATGGCTGTCAAAGATGGAGTCATTATCACCCCACATGAAAAGATCCTAGAAGGTATTACCAGAAAAACAATTATTGAGCAACTTGATTTTCCTATGGAATTGAGGAATATTACACTTCAGGAATTAAAGAAATCAGATGAAGTATTTCTCTGTGGCACCACCAAGGTAGCTCTGGGGGTTACTCATATTGATGGGGAAAAGATTGGAGATGGAAAAGTCGGAGAAATTACCCAAGAGATAAGAGAAAAGCTGATTTCTCTTTCATAAACTTATTCTACCAGTTGACCACATAATCTCAATAATTCCAATTCTGAAATCCGTACATTATAGAGCACACTGACCAGTCGATCAAGAGCTGTAACGTAAGCACGTTGGGCTTCATTCAATTCAAGAATAGAGGATGCACCCAATCTAAATTTCTCAAGAGAAATAGATAAGTTTTCTTCGGCGATTTCTTTGTTTTTTTCTTCAAATGCTACCAGTGACTTGTCTGCTACATATTGATTGTAAGCTTGTGTTAAGTCATTGATGATTTGATTTTCAATGCTTTCTTGTTGGGTTGCAATTATTTTGTTATTAAGTTTTGCGATTTCAATTCGCTTTTTGCGGTTTCCTCCATCATAAAGATTGTATCGAGCGCTGACACCAATATTTCCGAAAACAGAACGATTAGAGAGAAGGAATCCTGCATTGGTGTTGCTGTAGTTAAATCCTAAGCCAGCGTCCAGGAATACTTCCGGTCGCACTGCAGCCTTCAATTCCTCTTCCGTTTTTTCACCTATCTGGAAAGCTTTCTGTAACAACAACAATTCTTTATTTTCATTTAGAGCGAGTTCTTCGAGTTCTTTTAAATCATAATCAGATGGGTTGTTATCGATTTCTACTGGTTCAAAATCAGTTCCTGGTGGACGATTAAGAATTCCATTCAATCTGACCTTTGCGTTTTTAAGACCATTCTCTGCAATAGCCAGTTGCGATAGCTGGGCATTGAGATCTGTCTGAGATTGGAGAAAATCGATCTTGGATCCTCTTCCTACATTCCACCGCTCTTCAGTAATTTTTAATCTTTCTTCATAGTATTCGATTGTGGTGTTTAGAAAATCAACACTTTCCTGATTACGTAATATATCATAATACGTCTGCATGACATCGGATACAGTACCCTGGATAACAATTCTGCTTTCAAGGTTGCTGAATTGACTTAAAAGACCAAGGCGTTCATAAGCTGCCTGCATCCGGCCACCATCATACAGGGTCATGCTTAAGGAAGCATTGATATTGGGATTTAATACCCTTCCCCACCTGTTGATGACCCTTCCATCTGTAAAGTTTTGATTGACATTGTTCCCGGTAGTGCGGAGACTTGCATTCAGATCAATGACCGGCCCCATTCCTACATTGGACTTATAAACTTCCATGGTAGCAGCTTCCTGTTCCAATTGTGCTACCTGAATACCATAGTTTTGTTCCAAAGCAACTGTGATTGCTTGTTGCAAATCAAGGGGTTCTTGTCCACAGATCAAGCCTGACAAAAACATAATGATAATAGTACCTCTAATCTTCATTGAGTAATAATTTAGCAACGATTAAGCCTCAATAGGTATTAATTTTTCTTCCTCTGCTTCTTTGGCAATTTCCTCCACTCGCTTCCTTCTATCGTAGTTTTTTTCTCTTGTCAGAAATGTATACATGGCAGGAATGATATATAGTGTCAAAGCAAGAGAGAATAACAATCCTCCCATCACAACAATACCCATAGACATTCGGCTTTTACCCGCAGATCCCAGAGCCAGAGCAATAGGCATGGCACCAAATACGGTTGCCAGTGTTGTCATAATAATTGGTCTCATACGCATGGTTGCAGCCTTAATGGCTGCATCGCGAATACTGAGGCCTTTCTGTCTTAACTGATTTGCAAATTCAACGATCAGGATTCCATTCTTGGTGACCAGTCCAATCAACATAATGATCCCAATCTGGCTGAATATGTTCAAAGTCTGATCGAAAAACCATAATGAAAAGATGGCTCCTGCAACTGCTAGTGGCACAGTCAACATGATGATGAACGGATCCACGAAACTTTCAAATTGAGCAGCTAAAATCAGATAAACCAGGAGCAAAGCCAGCATAAATGAAAACAAGGTGCTACTGGAGCTTTCCATAAAGTCCCTTGAATTTCCTGTCAATTCTGTCCTGATGGCGGGATCATTCAGTTCATTTCTTACCTTATTCATGGCTGCGATGCCATCTGCGATGGTTTTACCAGGAGCGAGACCAGCCGAGACAGTAGCACTCATGAATCTGTTGTAATGATATAATTGTGGTGGACTGCTTTCCTCCTCCGCTTTTACGATGTTATCCAATTGTACCAGTTCACCCTGGTTGTTTTTAACATAGAGCGTTTTCAAGTCCACGGGCTCGTCCCTATTCTGTCTATCAAATTGACCGATCACCTGGTATTGTTTTCCATCCTTTGTAAAATATGCAAAGCGTTGACCGGCAAATGCCAATTGCATGGTGGTTGCCACATCAGAAACGGAGACCCCCATACTTTTTGCCTTAGAGCGATCAATCGTAACATTGAGCTCCGGTTTATTAAATTTCAGGTTTAAGTCGGTAATGGAAAAAGTAGGATCTGCCTGTACCCTTTCCATGAATTGCGGAATGTATTCTCTCAGTTTCTGTAAATCAGGAGCCTGAATCACATACTGCACCGGCAACCCACCTCTTCGGTTTTGGGCAATGGTTTGCCTTTCACTGGCAAATGCTCTTGCATCAGGCATTTTCTTAAACTGGGCATTGAGATAGTCTTTTAGTTCTGTCTGTGATCGTTCACGTGTAGTGCTTTCTGTCAGGGCTAGCCTGGCAAAAGCAGAATTGGACGATCCGGATCCTGTAAACCCAGGAGCGGTGTAGGTCAGAATGGCTTCAGCTTCAGGAATGGATTCCCTCATCATATCGTAAGAACGCAACACATAATCGTCCATAAACTCATAAGAGGATCCCTCAGGAGTCAGCATCATGGCTCTGAGTACATTTCTGTCGTCAAGTGGAGCCAACTCTGATTTAAGATCAATACCAAAGAAGTAGATCATAAATGCAACCAAGGCAAATAGAGGAAATGCCAACCATCGTTGATCTATAAATCTTACCAATCCACTCCTGTAGCTGGATTCCATCTTCTTGAAAAAGGGCTCTGTCCAGGCATAAAATCTGTTGGGTTTATCCTTTTTCCTGATCAGAAAAGCGTTTAACACTGGCGTTAATGTCAACGATACAAACGCGGATATCAAAACAGCTGATGCCAATACAATTCCAAATTCTTTAAAGAGTTTACCGACAAAACCCTCCATAAATATGACGGGTAAGAACACCGCCGCTAGAGATATGGAAGTCGATATAATGGCAAAAAATATTTCGTTAGATCCTTTTATGGCAGCTTCAATAGGGCTGCACCCTTCTTCTAGTTTTTTAAAGATATTTTCGGTAACCACAATTCCATCATCCACAACCAGGCCTGTCGCCAGTACGATGGCCAACAGCGTCAGTACGTTAATAGAAAACCCAAACATATACATTATGAAGAAGGTCCCGATAAGAGAAACAGGAATATCAATCAACGGACGAATGGCTAAGATCCAATCCCGGAAAAATAGGAAGATGATGAATATGACCAGAATGACTGCAATCAACAATGTCTCTTCTACCTCTTCAATCGATTTTTGAATGAATGTTGTATAATCAAGAAAGATCTCCATATCTATTCCTTCCGGAAGGTCATTTTTTACAACTTCGTATCTGGCCTTTACTTCCTCGGCAATGTCGAGATAATTAGCACCGGGTTGAGGGCTAATGGCTATACCTACCTGGGGCACTCCATTTATTCGTAGTATACCTTCTTCTTTCTCAGGCCCCAATACTGCATATCCCACATCTTTCAATCTTATGATCTTAGGACCGTCGGTTTTTATGATCAGATCGTTGAAGTCTTCTTCGGTTGAAAACCGACCCATGGTCTTAACCGTAAGTTCGGTATTATCTCCCTGTAGTTTTCCACTTGGCAATTCGATGTTTTCCCTGTCGAGTGCCAGTTTGATATCCTGAGTTGTAATGCCTTGAGCTGCCATCCTCTCTGGTTCCATCCATATCCGCATGGCATACCTCTTTGATCCCCATATACGAATGTTGGCTACATTGTCCACAGTTTCAAACCTTGGTTGGATTACGTTTTCAGCGTAATCGGTCAACTGCATCAGCCCCATGTTGTCACTTTTCATTCTGAAAACCAGGATGGTTTCTGAGTCAGCATCGGCTTTTGATACCGTGGGTAGACCATCGATATCTCTGGGAAGGCTTCTTGTTGCCCGAGAGACTTTATCCCGTACATCATTGGCCGCTTGTTCCATGTTTACATTCAGATTAAACTCAACAGTTATAGAACTGGACCCCTGATTGCTTGATGAACTTATAGAGCGAATTCCCGGTACGCTGTTGATTACTTTCTCAAGTGGTTCTGTAATCTGTGATTCTATAATGTCAGCATTGGCTCCAGGATAATTGGTTCTCACAGAAACAATGGGAGGATCGATCGAGGGATATTCTCTTACTCCCAGGTAGCTAAAACTAATCATGCCAAATAGGAGAATCAGCAAGTTCATCACGATGGCAAGAACCGGTCTTTTTATTGAGAGTGTTGAAAGAGACATTTCTGAATTGTTTTTTGGTTAAAGAAAACGATGTCCATTTTTATTCCACTACATTTCTCACAGCCACAGGCGTGTTTTTCTGGACGGCCATCAGAGAAGAAACAATGATTGAATCACCGACTGAGATTCCTTCCTCTATCTGCACATCTGTATCTGTCCGTATACCTGTCTTCACTTCTACTTCCCGGGCCAAACCATCTTTCATGACGAACAATTTCTTACCTTTCAATATGGGGATGATGGACTCTGAAGGCACCATAATTGATCTTTCATTACCCAGAGGGATTACTACTCTAATAAACATTCCAGGAAGCAATCTTCCATCAGAGTTGTTGGTTTTTGACCTAATTCTCAATGTCCTGAGGTCTTCATCAATACGAGGATCAACGGCGATAACCTGGGCAGTCATTACCTCGTCATCACCATCGATGGTGAATGATACATTCTGACCGACTTTTATTTTATTGGCATATTTTTCAGGGATACTGAAATCAAGTTTAGCAGGATTGGTCTGAACCAATGAGGAAATTACAGAACCTGGGGTCACGTATGCACCTTCACTGATATTTTTTAGTCCCATTCTTCCACTGAATGGAGCCATTATAGATGTTTTGGCCAGTTCGACCATCAGCAACTCCTTGTCTGCACTTAGGGTGTTCACACGGTTCACGGCCATGTCGTATTCTTCTTTACTGATGGCGTTAATTTCCAATAATTTTTTCTGCCTGGTTTCTGTTTGTTCAGCTAGTTCTTCTTCAAATTCGATTTTCTTTAACCTTGCTTTTAGTTCATCATCATTGATCTTGGCAATCAATTCACCTTTTCTGATGTATCCACCTTCCCTGAGGTGCAGTTTTTCTAATCTGCCGGCCACTTCACTTTTTATTTCTACATCTTCATTGGGGATGACCGTTCCTGAGGCATAAACGGTATTGCTCTTATCAATTTCGCGGGCCACATAAATATCTACTGGTAGCCTGGAAGAGTTTATTTTTTCTGCTTCGGAAGTTGTTACAACCGGATTTGCTTCTTTTTTTGATCCATCGATCAGCAATACCTTGGCAAGGTACATCGCGATAATAATCACAAAAATGATGAAGAGCGGTCGCATAGGTTAGATTTAAGTGCAGTTGTTAAAACAAATAAATAATAAATAAGTGGAAAAAGTTTTAAAAATATCCAGTGCTAAGAGCCGTCATTCTCACCAAAATATTAATGCTTGCTTCAGCAAGCGAAAGCAATGTATTAAAAAATAACACTAATGATAGATTCTATTTCATCATTGACAAATCATTAACTCTGAAGCAGAATTAAAGAATGAAAACATAAAAAGAGCCGGATGAAGACACATCCGGCTCTTTTACATTTGTTCTCGTTTACAATGTCGAATCCAGGGATTAGACTTATTCCTGCTCTACCGCCACTTCCTCAGCTACTAAATCCGGATTAAAATGGGCTTTGATTTTATTTTCAATCTCTGCCATCACCTCAGGATTATCCAATAAGAATTGCTTAGCAGATTCTCTACCCTGAGCGATCTTAGTTCCTTCATAGCTGAACCATGATCCACTCTTTCCGACAACATCTAAATTGACCCCGATATCCAATATTTCACCAGTTTTTGATATCCCTGTACCAAACATGATATCAAACAATGCAATTCTAAAGGGCGGTGCCAATTTATTTTTTACCACTTTTACTTTGGTAGGGTTTCCGACCACATTTCCTTCTCTATCTTTGATGGCCGCACCAGATCTTCTGATGTCCAACCTTACTGAAGCATAAAATTTAAGAGCATTACCACCGGTAGTAGTTTCAGGATTACCAAACATTACACCGATCTTCTCTCTCAACTGATTGATAAAGACACAGCAACATCCTGTACGACCTATAGTGGCAGTAAGTTTTCTCATAGCCTGTGACATCAACCTTGCCTGGAGACCCATTTTAGAATCTCCCATTTCACCTTCGATTTCACTTCTAGGAACCAATGCAGCCACTGAGTCTATGACAATGATGTCGATGGCTCCTGATCTAATTAGATTTTCAGCTATTTCCAGCGCTTGTTCACCATGATCCGGTTGTGATATCAGGAGATTGGCCGTATCTACCCCAAGGTTTTCTGCATAAGTTTTATCAAAGGCATGTTCAGCATCTATGAATGCTGCAATTCCACCTTGCTTCTGGCATTCAGCAATGGCATGAATGGCAAGAGTTGTTTTACCTGAAGATTCAGGACCATAGATTTCAACAACCCTTCCTCTTGGAAGACCACCTGTCCCTAAGGCAATATCAAGACCAAGTGATCCGGTTGATATGGCTTCAACATTTACCTGAGGTTTATCTCCCAGTTTCATAACGGTTCCCTTCCCGTAAGTTTTATCCAGCTTCTCAACTGTGAGCTTGAGTGCTTTTAATTTTTCTTCTCTTTCTTTATCTGCTTTAGACATATATGATTCAAGTTATATAAGTATAAAATTAATGCGAACTACAAAGAAATGAAAATAAACAGACAATGAATGCTTTACGCATATAGGATATTTAAATTTCTTGATGCAATAATGAAGGAGATTGCAAGCACTAGTCGTCTTTTAAACGTTTATTTACGTTTGTAAACGTATGCTAAATGGATATAATTGGATGAGTTTAAACAAAAAAGGCCGCTGAATGAATCAGCAGCCTTTGGTCTGTCTTGCTTTAAGTCTTTATATTAAGAACCTAACTTCTGAATTCTGTATTCAGCTTGTTTCTTATATTTTTCACCTGAAACCATTTTATAGGTAGCGATGGCGTCTGCACTCTTACCAAGATTTTCAAGAGCCATACCTTTAGCATTATAGTACTTGTCTTCAGGAGCATCTCCTGCAAGGGTGATGGCGTTATCAGCGTGTGCAAGAGCTTCGTCGTTCTGAGCTTTTTCAATCATACACCTTGCTACGAAGTAATTTACTTCAGCATTGTTAGGTCTCATTTCTAGAAATGCTTTACCGGCAGCAATTCCTTCATCATATGACTTGCCTGTATACATTTTACCAACAATGTTCTGAGCTCTCTTATACATTTTAGCTGCTCTATCAGCTTTGTCTTCCGGATACACATCTCCTGCCTTGATGAAAGCACTCATAGCACCCATCTGATCACCTTTTCCTTGAAGGACAACTGCCTTACCGGAAAAATTATTGACATAATCAGGATTGAATTCAATACCCTTATCGTATAAAGCAAGGGCTTCATCCATCATTCCTGCTTCTTTTTTAGCTTTGGCAAGATTGTATGCAGCAATTGCACCATTTTTCTTAGAAAGTCTGATCACCTTGTCATCTTTTCCTTCTTCAGATAATGAAAGTGCTTCTTCCATTAGAGTTAATCCAGCTTCATAGTTCTTAGCCTTTAATTCCGTTAACCCTTCATTATAAGCTTTAGCTGGAGTACGATCCTGAGCTGAAATTGAAATGGACAATGCCAGCATCATAATACCTGCAAATAAAAATCTCTGTACATTCTTTACAGAGTAGAATTTCAAATTCATAATTCTTAGATTTTAATTTTTTAATGTTTATGAAAGATCGATGATATGATTCTCATTTCCACCAATCAGAAAGACCTTAGTAAGCCCTTAGAATTCGCGAATGTATAAAATTCTGATCAAACTCACTGATTGTGAGCGGAATAAAAGCTCC
This sequence comes from Saprospiraceae bacterium, assembly GCA_013002995.1. Taxonomy (GTDB): domain Bacteria; phylum Bacteroidota; class Bacteroidia; order Chitinophagales; family Saprospiraceae; genus JABDLO01. The sequence goes on from JABDLO010000116.1 coordinate 10,049, forward strand.
TTTTAAGTTGGCCTTAACATATTTTATTGGCTGTTCAGGACAAATTCTTATGAAATTAATGTCATTATGATCAAAAATGTTTCCAGCCTTGAGCTTCCAGTGGTACAATTTTGCCTCCTGTAGTGTGTAATGTTATTCCCTCACCTGGTTTTAAAATATCTCCGATTAAGAAAATATCAGGCATAGTCTTCACAAGTTCAAGATCTGAAGGGTCAATGGTAAATAATAATTCATAGTCTTCCCCTCCATTCAGTGCACATGTGATGGGGTTAATTTTGAACTCAAGAGCGAGTTCTTCAGTATCCGGATGAATAGGGACTTTGGCTTCCTCTATATATGCTCCTGTACCACTTTGCTTGCATATATGAAAGATTTCAGACGCTAGGCCATCACTTATATCTATCATGGCAGTAGGTTTAAAACCTTTTTCATGAAAATACTCAACTGCATCTTTTCTCGCTTCAGGTTTTAATTGCCTTTCTACTAAGTAATGGTGTTTATCTAACTCTGGCTGTATTTCCGGGTGATCCAGGAAGATCTGCTTTTCACGCTCCAGGACCTGTAACCCGAGATATGCTGCTCCTAGATTTCCGGTAACACAGATGATGTCTCCGGCTTTGGCTCCATCACGATAAACAATACGATCCTGATGCCCTTCACCGATAGCAGTAACACTTACAGTCATTCCTCTGGGGCTTGAGGTAGTATCCCCCCCTATGAGATCTACACCGTATAATCTGCATGCAAGCTGTACTCCTTCATAAAACTCTTCCAGTGCTTCCACCGAATATTTATTGGAAAATGCAATAGAGATCAGCACTTGCCGCGGAAAAGCATTCATGGCATAGATGTCAGAAAAATTAACAACCATGGATTTATATCCCAGGTGTTTTAAGGGAGAATAGATTAAGTCGAAGTGTATTCCCTCAACCAGCATGTCAGTTGTAACTACAATGACATTATCATCTGCTCCCTTGATCACCGCTGCATCATCTCCTATTCCTCTTTTCGTTGCGGTATGGATCGGAAAAACATCCTTAGTAAGGTGATCGATCAAGCCGAATTCTCCAAGCGTATTTACATCTGTTCTTTTTATTTCATTCATGCCACAAAGGTAAATATATCTTTATTGAATCAAGGGAATTAATTACTTACCTTGAGGCCATGGATAAGCAGGTAAGAATAGCTTTTCTTTTTTTATCAATACTTCTGATTACTTCAGTTGTTTATTCTAAGTTTTTACTCTCAGTATCAATGTTTGGGTGGGCCATTCTTGCTTTCTATTCTTTCCGAAAGCCATTCAAGATCTGGGAAGAAAAAGGATTGTTATTGACGATAGGATTGATTGCTCTGACAGCGTTTTCAGGAGTTAATAGTGAAAATACAGGAGAATGGATCCATCACTTGCGGATGAGATTACCGTTTTTTGCCCTTCCCGTTGCCCTTTACATGATCCCTAAACCATCACCCAGGACGTATTTTTTTATTCAATACTTTCTGATTTTCCTGATATTCTTCAGCACACTGCCTGTCTTATATGAAGTATTAGTCGATTTCGATACCATCTATCAAGGTCTTGCAGCGGGCAGACCCATTCCGACACCCATTCAACACACTAAGTATAGTTTAATGGTCGCTTATGCCATCATAGCCGGTGCTCTACTTATTAAGGATCAACTCCCTCATTCAGGATATATTAAAAAGTGGCTATTGATCGGAGTAGTTGTTTATCTTTTAATTTTCCTGCATATCCTGGCAGTGAGGAGTGGGCTGGTTGTTTTCTATCTTTCTGCAGTATTGTTGAGTGCTGTTTATGCCTTTTGGCAAAGGTCATTTCGCACTTTAATAATAGCATTGGTTTTAGCCATTTTGCTGCCAGTTATAGGGTTTTTATCAATCCCAAGCCTCAACAAAAGAGTGCATTATATGATATACGATCTTAAAGAATACCTGAAGGATGGAGGAGATCAATATTCTGATTCTGATCGAATCAACTCTCTACTTGTAGGATGGGAAATATTTAAAGATCATCCACTCATTGGAACTGGAATAGGAGACCTGAAAGATGAATGTAAAATAAAGTATGAGGAAAAATTTGGTGCTGATAAATATGTACTTTATCCTCATAATCAATATCTGTTTGTTCTTGCGGGAAGTGG
>JABDLO010000020.1 GCA_013002995.1 Saprospiraceae bacterium
TTTATACCCATAGGATCATCCCATTCACCTTCCATCATGGCAAGGAAGTTTAAGCTTTGATCTGAGAGAACCAATTCTACTCCTCCCTTAAATTCAAGCAGGTCATCTTCAATTTGGGTCTTCATCACTCCAAGTAATGCGATCGAGAAATCTTTAGGTGAAGGACGTAATTGGAATTGCACTTCTGTCAAAGTGGCTGTTGGCCCCATTGCTATTTCTGCGTCGATGGATGATTGAAGCACCATTTGGTCGAGCTTAGCTGTGAGCGGAGAACTTAAAACGAGATTCTTAACACCTATCAGATGATCCAACTTAACTTTGGTCAGGTCAAAGTTGGCTACCATACTGCAACCCTTATTGATCCCTGACTTTAGTCGATCTGCGTAGGATGACTTCTTTACATCTTCTTTTGATTTCTTTTCGGAGGAGAAAACAATTTTTTGATTAGACAAGTCAATCTTATCCAGGATTTTAAGCTTTTCATGAATCCTGGACGGTTTGAATCCATCACCGGGTAAAATGGTTATCATGTATTCATACTTGTTGTCCTTCTTACCTGGTTTCTTCTTTTTCTGGACGTATCCGTCGATTTCACCAAGATCACATTCAGCATTGAGCTGAAGCTGATCCTTATACGGCATTATGGTAAAAGTTGAGGTAGGAAGTGCCACATCAAAAACATCTTGAGGAATAGATATTCCCCCTAGCTTGGTATCCCCGATAATTGTACCAAGACTTGAAAGTAACTTGATGTCATAAGCTTGTGCAACAAATGCCAATTCCTCCTTCTGTGGATTGAGTTCTGCACGGAATTTTACGACCTTTCCTCCGATGGCTGTATTACCTTGAATCCATCCCTCAACTTGCCTTGTTTTAGAATCAGTAGGATTTACAACGTGGAGAATGGTCTGAATGTCTTCCAGTGAAAAATTGCTGAAGTCAAATATTTCCCAGTTTTTTAATGCATTGAATACCAGATTAAAGTCCGAAATCTGATTGTTTTCTTTAGAATAGGTGAAATTGAACTTTTCAAGGTATAGACCCTTTTCAATGGCATCAGGAATCATTTCCTTAACTTTCTTTCCAAGCATCGACTTGACCTGACCTGCATCAATTTTTACTTTTGATTTGGATGGCATGATCCCTTCAAAATGTGCAGTTCCTAATGAAGAATCGTACTTGAGGCTAAACGCTACATCTTTCTTTTTGAAGAATGTACCCTTTCCTGATAACATCTGTCCGGAAGGATCTATATTCAGCGCTTGGAAACTATAGTCCTTATTGCCAATGAGTTGATTAAGCTTAACTCGCAGTGTTTCTTCCCATTTATCACTTTCAGAACCATGAAGGCAGCTAACGGTAAAAACGAAAAGAAAAATTTGAAAGTAGAAAAGTAAAGATTTCATGCGCTTTGATTGTAGGGAGTTTCAATTGATTCTTACCCTATACGCATCATTTTCATCTGGGATGGCTCATTGCATGTCATGTTTCATTGAGAAATGTGTAATTTTTGATGAGATGAAGTGGTGTCTTATTTAGTTTTAATGAAATTTACCATGTGGTGAAGAAACGCTTCATTAATGGGTAAATCAGGATTGGTATATGTTGCGATGTTTTTAGCCCTTTCTATTTCTGCATTTTTTAATATGTGATTCATGCCTTCTATGATATGAAGCTCAGACTGCTTACTCGCCTGGTGTAATTTTTCTGCTTCTGAAACAGCCACCTGAATATCAGTAGTCCCTTGTAGGATTAAAACCGGTACTTTAAGTTTTACAACTTCCTTGCAAGGATCATATTTAAACCATGAAATAAGGTAGGGTTGGACACTCGGTCTAAAAAGGGATGCCATATAAAAAGGAACTTCCTTGACGAGCATTCCTTGCTCTAATGAGTCAAGAATGGGATAAGCCTGATTCTGAAATTCTTCAGGCTGAGCCTTAAATTGTTCTCTGAGAATGTCTGGGGCTGATGAACCACCTCCCGCCATTGAAATGAATTTCTTCGCTTTTGACCCTTGTGTGGCGATCATACCTATTAATGCTCCTTCACTATGTCCGGCAACCATAACTTCAGAGAATCGATTATCCGCATCCAGCATTTCAATCCATCCTGTTACGTCCCCTATGTAATCCTCAAATCTTAGATCCAATTCATTTAATCCCTCCACTTTGCTATTTCCAATTCCTCTTTTGTCATACCTCAGACTGGAGATTCCATTTTCTGCCAATCCCTCAGCCAGCATTTTGAGAGAATTATTGACCATTGCAGGGTTGTTGCCATTCCGATCTGTAGGTCCGGAACCAGCAATAATCACTACAATGGGTGTAGATTCTGCCTGGTCTGCCACAATCAAAGTACCTTCTATGAATCCGTTTTCGATATTGAGTTGGACCGTATCCATAGTGCTTTGTGCATATGGAATTGCTATTGTAGTAACAAAGACAAGCAACGAGATAGTTATTTTTTTCATGAGAGATTTAGAGTTCTAATAATGACAAGTACTACTTTCATCAACAGGGTAGAGGTCATCATGATTTCATTAATGACTTACTTTCTATTCTGACATCGCATGTAACACATCCATTGCCTTTTTCTTATCCTTCACATTTACAAAGATGTGGTCATGATAGTATCCTGCAACAACATTACAACTGATGTCATGATCGCTAAGTGCTGTTGAAAAGGCTGCAGTCAAACCCACAGCGTCTAGCGAAGAATGAACTTTCAATGTTATCCAGGCTGCTATAAAATCATATTTTAAATTCAATATGTCAGCCATGTCTTTAGGGATAATTATAGTAATACCTTCCTGTTCCTGAAACTTGCCGATTATATAATCTTCAGGGATATGATGTGTATCTTGAACACTGGTAAATACATATGCTCCTCGATTCAACACAGGTTCCATATTAGAAATGAGGGTTTTAAGATCTTTTTCTCCGGAAGGCAGGATATTACTCGGACCGTTCATAAATGTTCTGATTCTAAATAAATAATCAACATGATTATCTTACTTTAAATTCTATCCTCCTGTCGAAGCAATACAAGGCTGTCAAGCACTACAGGTACCTTGCCTGTTTTATCTAATATTCCTTCCATTTTTAGATGGGTAATGACTGGATCTTTAGTCATTCTAACAAGTGTTACATGATCAAATGACATGTCGTCATTTTCATGTTGGGCTCCTCCTGTAGTACCCAGCATGATGTAATCTCTTTCTTTTCTGACTCTGTGAGAAAAAGAGTGAAAATGACCATTAATAACCGTATATGATCTATCAGCCAGGAAAGGCTCCAATTGATTAAGACCTTTATCATCTTCACGTAGCCATAGTGGTTTATGCATTAATACAAATGTCCACTTGACATTGGGATATTTCTGAAGCACGTTTTTATAATATTCCAATTGGTCATTGCTCATACCTCCGATTCTTCTTTCAGGCATGTGATAATATTCTGATTCTTCATATTTACCTTCAATTTCTCCATTGATGATTTTGAGGGCTCTGTCACGTGCAGTATAGATTTCCATCATACGCTCTTCCTCATAGTCTTCAGAATCCATCATGAGAAATAAGACATTGTTGTAAATGAAGTGATAATACCTGGGACCAAATCTATTATTCCAAAACTTCCTCATAACTGGATTGGTCAGGTCATGATTGCCCCCTAAATGGAAGAAAGGCATGTTTAAAGTGGAAGTCCTATGATCAAACCAATCCCATTCTTTTTTTAATTGAGATTCGTCTTCTGTTCCTCCCTCAATGAGATCGCCAACACTTAGTACGAATGTCGGATCAAGTCTGTTCAACTGAGCAACCGCCGTGCTGTATATATTAGGACGTTCTCCTCCGGTAAGGTCAGAGATGATGGCGAAAGTGAAGTCTTCCTCTTCTACTTCAAATGTGTCGCTGGTCCATGGAGTAGGGCCATTTTCTATATCATGAATAAAAGCGGGAACTTGTTGATCATTGGTCTTACAACTGAAGATCAATAGACAGGAGAAAAGGGATAAAATAATTTGTGACTTCATTATTGAGATGAGTAGGTTAATGCTTTTCAGGGATTGACAGGGTAAAATATCAACCACTATTGTGTTTCATCGGTAATATAAGATAATGAAGTGATTTAATTTGAAATTGAGTAATCCTTTCAGTTCACTATAAAAAACAATAGCCCCCCCTTGTGGAGCTATTGTTGATCTAAATACTTCGGAATTATCTTTTACACTCAAGAACTTTGAACTACTCTCGATAATACTAAGAGACTGAACCGAAACTTCCAGCAAAATTTCTCTCATATCCCATTAAAGGATGTACCTGATCACAATAGAGGGCATAGTTTTCTGTGCTTTTCCTCGCTTTTCTTGGATTGTACTTTGCTAAGTCCCTTGCAGCCGTAGCATCATAGACGGTGGTCCTTTCGAGTTTCTGATCCTTAAACCATTGATGTCCGATCTCATGGGAAATGGTTTCTGCAATATCCCAGACTCCTTTTGTAACCAGGTATGGATAAACTGTAAAAGTTCCTGATCTCAAGTTTATAGCACCGACAGTTTGAGCCAAAGTAAATCCCTTTCCTGCATCAATCTTTTTAATTTGACGCTTTGTGTGAGGCCTGACTCTGATTTTCAATCTTCGATTCAATCTTTTTCTCAGGCCTTCCATTCTATTGACCACATCTTTTACCTGGGCTTTCCTTTTAACTTCACCAAACCACCTTGTAAGAATGGTGTTGCCATTGAAATTATCAACCCATCTGTTTTTGTTGGTACCAATGGTTTGGACCAAATAGTCAGATCCGGCATTGACCAATTCTCTTGCTTTTTCAGATGAAAGCATCAACCTTTCTTCCATGTCGTTGAAATCCAGAGAGAAATTGCTGAATCGATCTAATTGTGCCTTGAGTGTGGCTTTCCTTCCTTTTGCGGTTGGATAATCAATCTTTACTTGCATAATGTCATTTTTTAAAATGTTAGATAATAATGACAAATATGCTTACTTCGATATCCCTAAACTTCACCCTTTTGGGCTATATTTCAATTTATTAGATTTTGGACCATTTCATGCAATTGAAATATTAAAATGAGAATTACGCCTAGAAATCAAGGTTAATTTTCCCTATCCCAATTCCTCCATTATTAATGATATCCATGATTGCATCCTTATTGGAAAAGTCTTTAAAAACAGGAATGACACCAGCACCTTTTAATATTTGATCTCCATCATAATCAATGCCGATAAAGTGAATGCCCATTTTACGACACGTAATCATATCCCACATCCCATCTCCAAAATAAATGATTTCATTAGGGTCAATTTTATCACCTGCTGTAAGCTGATTCATAACGTCATTTATTATTCCGTGTCTGGTTTTATATCTACTGCTATTAGAAAAGCCAAGATCTTTTACTCCAATATCTACAGCATCAAGTTTTAACCTTGCCGATGCTTCCCATCCTCCTGTAGCAATTCCTAATGGATGATCCATCTCATTCAGGAGTTTTATGAAATCTTTGGCCCCATTCACTTCGAGAAATTGTGATGGATCTCTATCTTTTTCAATCTTCAGTTGTTGAACAAATTCTTCTTTCAATAACTTGTACTCATTATCTGTCGGAATTCTATTTAATTCATTCAGGAAGATTTCTTCC
>JABDLO010000026.1 GCA_013002995.1 Saprospiraceae bacterium
TCCCTGAAGATGTCAAGATTGATGAATTATTGATTTCTGAAGAGGATATTGATTTTGTGGCCATCAAGACTGGTGATATTAATGGAACAGCAACTGCTAATTCCAGAGGTACAACAACAAGATCGGCCAATCAATTACTGATAGAAACATCCATGACCAAGGCTGCCGGAATCAGTTATCTCGAATTCTATGCCCAGGAAATGGAAGATATGATTGGCCTCCAATTTACTTTGGATTTTGGTCAGGATGTTGATATTAGATCAATAGTAGGGATTTCACTTGATCTGAAAGACCATCATATCAATAAGCAGAGAATAAAAGAGGGGCTGATCATGCTGTCATGGAATGATATTAAATCAGTTAACATTGCTGATGGTCCTTTATTTAAAATTTCAGTTAATGGAGATATTGATAAATCTTTGGTTCAATTGACTTCAGAGGTGACGCCTGCTCTTGCATATGACGGCACAGGTACCGAATATCAGTTATCTATAAGGCATATCAATGATGAATCGGTAACGGAAGATTTTATTTTACACCAGAATCAACCCAATCCATTCAATGAAGAAACCAGCATTATGGTAACGCTTCCTGAAGACATGACAATGGACTTAACTTTCTATGATATCAGTGGACGTAAAATATCATCAAGAAATGTTGACTTAACAAAAGGAACAAATGTAATACCGGTCAAACAATCTGATCTCAATGTAAGTGGTGTGGTATATTACCAGTTGAGCAACCAGATGTATTCAGAGACTAAGAAAATGATCATTTTAGAATAAAATCCCTTAGAACAGGGTAAATGTGTTCTAAATGATTCTGGGTAGATCCAGGTGGGAGTAATCTCACCTGGTTTTTTTTGTTTTTGAACCTACCTTTTAATTACCTTGTGCTGAGGCGAATTACCATATAAGTTTAACAATAATGATTATGACCCAATTATCCGCAGGCAGAATTTTCTTTTACTCCCTATTTCTGAGTTTTATTATGATTAATGATTCATCTGCACAGATGAATGAAATCTTATTGCAGGGACTTGAATATAGAAGTATAGGTCCTTCAAGAGGAGGTAGATCGTCAACAGCAGTTGGAGTACCAGATAAGGATTTTACTTTTTTTATGGGAGCGACAGGGGGAGGAGTATGGAAGACTGAAGATGCCGGAACGACCTGGACTAATGTCTCAGATGGACAGATACCTTGTGGATCGATCGGTTCAATAGCTGTAGCACCTTCTGACCCTAATGTTATTTATGTAGGTACCGGGTCACCGGATCCCAGGGGTAATGTATCTATGGGTATTGGTATGTATAAGTCTACTGATGGAGGGGCAACTTGGAGCTTTTCAGGCCTTCCTAAAGCCGGGCAGATTGGGAAAGTAGTTATTCATCCTGATAACGCAGATGAATTATGGGTTGGAGTACTTGGAAATATCTTTGGGCCTAATCCTGAAAGAGGGGTTTATCATTCCAATGATGGTGGCAAAACATGGAATCACGTTTTATTTATAAGCGATAAGACAGGATGTATTGACCTTGCTATCAATCCAAAAAATCCCAGGATACTATATGCTGGTATGTGGACAGCTGAAAGGAAGCCATGGACCTTTATTGATGGAAGTGATGAAGGTGGAGTCTGGAAATCTATTGATGGAGGGCTCAACTGGAATAGGGTAGAAGGGGGATTGCCGGATGGTGTTGTGGGAAGAGTGGGGCTTGCCATTTCTCCTGCCAATCCAGACCGGTTGTGGGTGATTCAGGAAGCTCAGGATGAGAAAAAGGGTGGTATATATCGATCCGATGATGGTGGAAAGACATTCTCACGGATAAATCGAGAACACAAACTCAGACAGAGAGCCTGGTATTATAATCGCATTATTGCTCATCCGACAGATCAAAATATAGTGTACGTAACCAATGTTGGTTTTTTTAAATCTATAGATGGCGGAAAATCTTTTAACAGGGTCAGGGTACCACATGGTGACAATCATGGGCTATGGATCAATCCTGACAGGCCTGAAATTATGATAGAGGCTAATGATGGTGGAGCTTGCGTTTCACTCAATGGAGGTAAAACGTGGTCTACACAGAATAACCAACCTACGGCTGAGTTTTACCGGGTTTCAGTTGATAATGCCTTTCCTTATAGAGTGTATGGAGCACAACAAGATAATACAACCATTTCCGTTCCAAGCATCGGAGGTCGGTCGTTGACATCAACCAGTAATTGGGAAGCAGTCGGTGGTGGAGAAAGTGGACACATAGCCATTCATCCTGAAAATCCTGATATCGTTTATGCTGGAACCTACATTGGGACCATTACAAGGATGGACAAAGGATCAGGAATTGTCGATAATATCAATGCTTATCCACAGATGCATGACGGTCAAGCAGGAAGAGAAATTAAATATAGGTTCCAATGGAATGCTCCTATCAGAATTTCTCCTCACAACCCTGATGTTGTATATCATTGCTCGCAATATGTGCATAAGACATCAGATGGAGGGAAAACGTGGGAAATCATCAGTCCTGATCTGACCACCAACAAGGATGAATACCAGGATATCCCAGGAATGCCTGTGCAACACGACCATACAGGAGTTGAATTGTATACCACCATTTTTGCATTTGAAGAGTCACCGATGAAAGCCGGAGAATTATGGGCAGGGACTGATGATGGTCGATTGCACCTTTCAATGGATGGAGGGGCCAATTGGAAAGAGATAACACCCGATAAGTTTCCTGCAGAAGGAACCATTAATTCAATTGATCTATCTCCGCATGCAGCCGGTAGGGCTTTTATTGCCGTATATAAATACAGGGAAAGCGATTTCAACCCATACATCTATATGACTGAGGATTATGGGGATAACTGGAAGTTGCTGACAGATGGAAAAAATGGAATTGAAGCACCACATTTTGTCAGAGTAGTGAGGGAAGATAGAAAACGCAAAGGTTTGTTGTATGCCGGAACAGAATTTGGCATGTACGTCTCTTTTGATTCTGGTGAGCATTGGCAATCGTTTCAGAAAAACTTACCGATTACACCGGTTACAGATTTAGCATTACATAGAAATGATTTGGTCGTTGCTACACAGGGAAGATCTTTCTGGATTATGGATGACTTAAGCCCATTACAGAGTATTGATGAAGAACATGCTTCTGCAAATGTGCTTTTCGATCCTGCAGATCCCATCCGATTCCAGGCTGGATTTAGATCTGGATTTGATTATGGCGCCAATATTTACTTTACCCTAACGGAGAAAGCTTTGACGGATACGATCACATTGACCATCAGAGATCATATGGACCAACCCAGATTGGTTTATTCTAATTATCCTGATAAAGCAAAAGACGAGAAGAAGCTGGAGGTGAAAGAAGGGCTTAACAATCTCAATTGGAATTTAAAATATGAGGGTCTGAAGTCTCAACCGGGAAGTTTCTTTTCTTTAGCAAATACAGGTGGTATTAAGGCACCTACCGGATCTGTAACCATTCAGTTAAATGATGGAAGCCAGGTGCATACGCAAGTATTGGATATAAAAGCGGATCCAAGATGGTCAGTTACCAATGAGGATTTAATAGCTCAATACGAGCTGGCAACCCAGGTAAAGGAAACATTTAATTCTGCTCATAAAAAAATAGGAGACCTAAGAAGCGTAAGAACTCAGATAAATGATAAATTGGATTTGTTATCCGATCATCCTTTATCAGATACAATATCAAGTGTAGGAAAAGATGTATTGGACGCTCTGGATGGAATAGAAGATCGGCTCATCCAGACTAGAAATGAATCGGGACAAGACCCTATTAATTATCCTTCCAGAATTGATGATCAGATTGCTTATCTGTATTCTGTAGTCAATTCTCTCGAAAGTCGTCCCGGAGCAGGAGCCTATGAAAGATATGAAAACCTTGCTAAACAACTTCAGCCTATTCTCACAGATCTGGAAGAAATAATGCGTGAGAAGGTAACAGCATTTGCAACCATGCTGGCTAAAAATGGATTGAATGGAATCATTTATGAAGTTGTAAAACCTTGACAGATCAAAAAGTCATAGATATTGTAACTCAGTGGATTGATGAGTTTATCATTGGTTACAATATCTGTCCTTTTGCATCTTATCCCTTTAAGAATGATTTGATACAATATTTAGTATCAGAATCAACAGAATTGGAGGATCAACTGTATGATCTGGTTCGACTTTTTGTATTGATGATGAGTACAAACGAGGAGGAACTGTCTAATTCATTTCTGATTTTTTCTCAAGATCAGAGCCGCTTTGAAGATTTTCTGATTATAGATGATATGGCAGAAATGTTACTTGAAGAATACGGATTTACAGAGCATCTCCAGGTTGTCTTGTTTCATCCTGAATTCAGTTATGCTGATGAAGATCCTGAAGATCCATCAAATCTCACCAATAAGAGTCCATATCCAATGATCCATGTTTTAAGGAAAAAAGAGGTGCAAAGAGCAATAGAAAGTCATAAGCACACAGATGATATCCCAAAACGCAACAAAGAATTGTTAAAAGACATGGGTAAAAATGAGCTAATGGATCTGTATAAATTGATTGGTGAAAGAAAATGACTTAAAATAATTGAAATAAAGGCATTGAATAATTCAATGAAATTGTTTACTTTTGCAGTCCGCTAGGAAAAACGCACTTTTTTCTTGTGGTTATTAATTAAATTCTGAAATACAACAGTAAGATAAATGATTATCATTAACGTAAAAGATGAAGAGTCTATAGATAGAGCTCTAAGAAGATACAAAAGAAAGCACAGAGATGTGGGTATCATGAAGGAGTTGCGGAAAAGAAAGGAATTCACTAAGCCTTCTGTACAAAGAAGAAATGAGGTCCTCAACGCCGCTTATCGTCAGAAAAAATTCGAAGACGCTTAATAAAGCTCAATCCGATATATACATTCTGGTTTGGAATGTAACCAGATAAAAGTTTTAATAGCTCGTGGATAACCACGGGCTATTGTTGTTTGAGGCTAACTTAAATGGATATAACTGGCATTCTTATTTTTCGTTTTTCCAGAAATAGTGATAAAAGCCCTTATCCCTGGACCATCCCTCTCGCTCGTAAAGATTTTGAGCAGGGTTGTCACTTGCCGTCTCCAATGAAAGCCCTTTGTAACCATGGTTAATTACCCAATTCTGGCAGTAATTTAAAATGGCTTTACCTATTCCCTTACCGCGTGAATCAGTTGATACATATAAGTCATTTAAAATATAGAAGCTTTCAAGGCTCACTGATGAAAAAGTAGGGTAGAGTTGTGTGAAACCAAGAATGCAATCATCGTTTTCTGCTATAAAGATAACGGATTCATTATTGGATATCCTACCTTTTAGAAAAGCCTCTGCAGCTGATAGATCTGATTGTTGTTTATAGAATACCCTATAATCATCAAATAACATTGCCAGTGGTTTTAAATCATTGAGTGTCGCTTTTCTGATATGAATCATTTGATTTGATTGTCTATTGAAAGAGTGTAAAATAAAAAAGATATCGCAATCAATGATCGCGATATCTTGTAACAATCCAACTCTAACTATGTAAAAACTATTGTTTCTAATCTTCTCTGGTAATTCTACCAGCTGCATCTTCTGTTGCAGTTTTTCTTTTTCTTGCGCCTTTAACTTTTTGATTTCCAAATCTATAAGAAAATGAAATCGTGGCTCGCCTAGAATCTCGGAATTGATAGACTGAAAGATCTATATCATCCTGATTCACATCTACTGTATTTACAAGTGTCCTGAATACATCATTCATTCCAACCTTTAAATTACCCATACCACTCATTACACTGGTTGATAATCCAAAGTCCAGACTGTACTGTGGGTCAACTTCAAATAATCCCCAGACCAATGAACTCCTGTAATTGAATGTTACTTCTCCTCTCCAACCTCTAGGGAGTGAAATTTCATTACCTACATAAAGGTTATAGGAGGTCTGTGAATTATCGAGTGTTCCCGAAGGAATAACCGAATTGAATTTGTGGTAAAATGTGGTTGCACTTAACCTTGTCGTCCATTTTTCTGAAATTACTATAGGCGCTGTTACATTTAAACTGGCACTTTCAAAATCATCCAGGTTTTGTATGGTTTGGAAAGTAGTATTCTGATCAGAAAACTGTTCAATTACTTCAGTCATCGCTTCGGTCGTCTTGCTATAATTGGCACTGACAAACAGGCTTCTTCCAAGGCCATAGTTAATACCAAATGAATTAGCGTATTGTGGCCTAAGGAAAGGGTTGCCCTTCTGGAAGGTGAAATCATCAAGGTAATTAATGAATGGATTCAGATTTCTATAATTTGGTCTATTTAACCTTCTGGAGAAAGTATAACTCAAACTGTGCTTTTCACCAATCATGTGTGAAAGACTTACACTCGGAAATAGATTGGTATAATCTCTATCAACTATTTGATTTAAGGTTACCGAATTTCCAAGGGATGCTGTGTGTTCCAATCTCAATCCAAATTGTAAATTGGCTTTTCCTATTTGAGTTGAGCCATTAATATATGCAGCATAGATATCTTCATTATAGACAAATTGATTGGTCCTCTCAGTATTTTCTTGCCAGCCTCCATCGACCAAATCCTCGAATACGGTTGCATTGTCTGTTTCAACAGAGCTAAATTTAAGTCCGGATTCAAAGTTGAGCTTACCAATGGTTGTATTGTAATCGAGTTTAGCAGCGAAAATATCAACATTGATATCAGTACTGTTTCTTAATGAAGCTGGATCTATGATGTTGTTCCCTTCTAAATCCATGTAGGTATTGTTGTAAAGGATAAATTCAGGATTGTCATACAATGAATAGTCTACATCAAGTACAATCGAACTTCCATTATCTCCTATATCATGCTTCAAATTTGTGTTAAAGGACTTTTGAGACCAATCTCCATCTTGACCTGTATCAACATGAAGCATATCAAAACCAGGAGTATTTGCGCCCGAAATATTGGTTAAATTGTCATTGGTTAAGTTGTTATCACCAAAGTTTAATTTTGTCAATACTCCTAAAGTTGTCTTGGGGCCTACAAAGTAATCAGCACCTATCCTCACGTCACTGCTATGCCCTTTAAATTCAATTAAGGAATTTTGTTGGAAGAGGGTTGAGAATCCATTGAATGGGATATCCCTTCTTAAATCAATGTCATTAAATCCATTCCATTGGGAGCGAGAGACATTGCCATAAACATTCATGTTGGAGGATCTGAAATTCATTGATAGATTTCCATTATAATTGCTATGCCTTCCTTGTCTACCAGCCATTGTGATATTGCCATTATAACCGAGATTTTCATTCCTTTTCAACTTGATATTGATGATCCCTGAATTTCCCTCGGCGTCATACTTAGCGGAAGGATTCTGGATGATCTCCAGGCTTTCTATTGTAGAAGCTGGCATGGACTCCAGGAGTCTTGCAATTTCCTCATTGGACATATATTGGTTCTTCCCGTCAATCGTAATGAGTACTCCCTGTTTTCCTTTTAAGGAGATGTTGTTATCCTTGTCTACGGTAATACCTGGAGATTTTTGCAATACTTCAAGGGCATTATTTCCTGCAGAAACAGAAGAGTTAGAAACATTGACAACTACTTTATCCGCTTTTAATTCTAT
>JABDLO010000032.1 GCA_013002995.1 Saprospiraceae bacterium
CTTATACATATGCTATCAACTTCGCAGAAGCTACATTGATCGAGAAAGCTTTGGTGCACAAGGAAGTTGATTGAGTTAATGTCATAAGTAGTAAAGTAACCGATAAGTAAAAGCTAAGTGAATCTTAGTGCTCTTAGTGGTTAATTTCATGATTTTTTACACTATGGTTACTTAGAATGGAATCTATATCTTCGAAAAGTTTCAGAACACAAGCAAGGCTTTGAGTTAATGATTGTTGTATTAAGAAAAGTTTAAAAAATTTATCTTCCAAATCTCGGAGTCTGATAATCCGGTCGAAATCCGATCCTAATTCCGAAATTGAATTGTCTTATGGTGTGAGAACTCTCATTAATTAAAATGGGCTCGGGAAAGTTGGCAGAAATAGAAGGATTATGACGATATAAAAAATGAGGAGTAATTGTAACTAAATCATTGATGCCGATATCTATACCTATTCCACCTGCAAGGATTAATCCTAAGTTTCGGTCCAATGAAGTATCAGCATAACTATATCCATAATACCTCAAGCCCGAAGATAATATTAGGTGGAAACCTTTTGTAAATGCATTCCCATCTTTAGAGAAAGTAGGACAATCACAGTCATTGTAAAAGTCCATGAAATATATGTTGGTATTTAACAAGAGATTCAGTGAGTTGAAGTTAACATCAACAACATCAAGAGTGCTGGTCTCTCCACTTGTCATTTCATAAGATACTTCAGGAAGGAATTCGATTCTTCTGTCCTTAAGTCTAAACCAATAATCCAGACCAAATTCGAATGAATTATCCATTGATACATTTTCAATGAATGGATCAAGATCATTGGATAAATACTTTGCTCTGACTCCAAATTGGGCTGAAACATTGGAAAAATAAGCTGCAGCAACTAAACATATAATGGTCTTGACATATTTCATATTCACCTAAACGACAGAAATAGTGCCTAATTGTTTGCGTAGGAAGTGTAATTTTGCACTTTCCGTGATAATTCGTTGAATTGAGCTGAATGAAGACAAAAAGTATTAAGCAAGATAAGATCAATGTAATCACCCTTGGGTGTTCTAAAAATCTGGTGGATTCTGAAGATATGATCACCCAGTTAAAGGCCAATGACTTTGACGTAAGTCATGAAACAGATGATGATACCGATATCGTAATCATTAATACATGCGGATTTATCGATCTGGCAAAAGAAGAATCTGTTAACACCATTCTCGAGTATGCAGAAGTTAAAAAGGCTGGCGATATAGAGAAGCTATATGTAACCGGATGCTTGTCCCAAAGATATAAGGATGATCTTGAAAAAGAGATACCTGAGGTTGACGCTTATTTTGGAACAATGGAGTTGCCTGCATTACTATCCCGACTCAATGCTGATTATAAGCATGATCTGATAGGTGAAAGGTCCATCACCACACCAATGCATTATGCTTACTTGAAAATATCTGAAGGTTGCAATCGGACCTGTGCTTTCTGTGCCATCCCATTAATGAGGGGCAAGCACATCTCAAAACCTATAGAACAATTGGTTCTCGAAGCGAAGAACCTTGCGAGCATGGGAGTGAAAGAAATCATGCTGATTGCCCAGGAATTGACTTATTATGGATTGGATGTCTATAAAAGACGAGCATTGGCTGACTTGTTAGATGCATTGTGTGAAGTGGATGGTATTGAGTGGATCAGGCTACATTATGCTTATCCTTCTAAATTTCCATTTGAGATACTTGAAGTAATGGCACGGCAACCCAAGGTGTGTAACTATCTGGATATACCATTACAACATGCTTCTGACTCTGTATTGGATAGAATGAAAAGACAGATAACCAGGGCGGAACAGAAAGAGATTGTGAAAAGAGCAAGAACATTGGTGCCGGAGATCGCCATAAGAACTACTTTTTTAGTAGGCTTTCCGGGGGAGACGGAGGAGGAGTTTCAGGAGTTGGTTGACTTTGTAGCTGAGATGAAACTCAATAGAGTAGGGGTCTTCCAATATTCTCATGAAGAGGGGACTTCAGGTTATTTAATGGAAGATGATGTCTCAGAGGAGATAAAGGCTGAAAGAGCGAACCGACTGATGGAGGTTCAACGAGAAATTTCCTTTGATCATAATGATGCTATGGTTGGGAGAAAACTGAAGGTATTGATCGATCGCAAAGAAGGTGGTTTCTTCGTTGGTCGGACTGAATATGACTCACCGGAAGTAGACAATGAAGTGTTGATTGATGCTAATAAATACTTCGTCAGGATTGGAGATTTTGTTGATGTGAGCATTGATTCTGCGGATGATTATGACCTTTTTGCGTCGGTTCTTAATACTGCGACCTGAGAAAGCTCTGCCTTCGGTTTAAATTAATTCGGGCTTACCAATCCCTTCAGGCTTGGGAATCCCTTCAGGACTTCAGGCCCCAAAAAATCCTATCCTAAAATTATTGCCGTATACCACGGGGCTTGAAAGCCCCGATCCGTAAGGAACAACTCGGAACGGGGACTTCAGGCCCCGAAAAAATTCTACTGCGACGTGAGAAGGCTCTGCCTTCGGTTTAAAATAATTCTGGCTTACCAATCCCTTCGGGCTTGGGAATCCCTTCAGGACTTCAGGCCCCAAAAAATCCTATCCTAAAATTATTGCCGTATACCACGGGGCTTGAAAGCCCCGATCCGTAAGGAACAACTCGGAAAGGGGACTTCAGGCCCCGAAAAAAATTCTACTGCGACGTGAGAAGGCTCTGCCTTCGGTTTAAATTAACTCGGGCTTACCAATCCCTTCGGGCTTGGGAATCCCTTCTGGCTCAGGAATCCCTGCAGGCTTGGGAATCCCTTCTTTGTCCCACTGAAATGAGTTTTGCTCTGAAAATTTGATTTCATACGCAACAATTGGCTATTTATTATTATTTATACAATATGTTTGATGAAAGCAAATCACTCTACGCCAAGAAGATTTCTCCATTTGTTCAGGTTGGAGTAGTAATAGCCATCATATTGGTTTTCAACCTTTTTACACTGGGATTTAAATCAGTTGGACTGTTTGCCGATCCAGGGAATCCCTGGTTGATTACAACTTCCTTTGTTTTATTTTATGCTTTGGTCAATAGTGTATTAAGTATTGCGTCGGACAATCAGAACAAATATTGGTTGCACAGCATTATATCTTATGTAATTCTTTTGGTGCTTGGATGTTTTATCGCTTATTTGTTTTCAGGTCTTACCATTGATGAAGCAGGATCATATCGTTGGATATTACTTATATTTTCGATGAGCTATATTCTTTTCCTTGCCATCGTCAGAACCATGAAAAGGATTGTAAGAATTGCACAAAAACAAGATCGTGCATTGAGGGGGGAAGAATAGAAATTAACTTTAAGAAATAACACGTTATGAAATTATTGCCAGTATTATTTATTTGTCTTTTATCGCTTTCTGCTTGTAATGCTCAACAATCAGGAGAACAGGCTAAATCAGAAGAAGATCAGCTTTCTTATTTCCTGAATTCAACAGGAATGAAAATAGAAAAGGTCAATAAGACCAAGGAGGAATGGAAATCTGAACTAGATAAAATGGAATTTCATGTTCTGAGAGAAAAAGGCACTGAAAGGGCATTTACGGGAGACTTGTGGGATCATAAAGGAGATGGTGTGTACACTTGTCGTGCGTGCAAACTTCCTTTATTTGACAGTACAACCAAGTATAAGTCCGGTTCCGGCTGGCCCAGCTATTATCAACCCCTTGATGAAGCTTACGTCTTAGAAGATTCTGACCGTATATTAGGTTATGAAAGGACAGAAGTGATGTGTAAAAGATGTAAAGGACACCTTGGTCATGTATTCAATGACGGACCGAAGCCGACTGGATTGAGATATTGTATCAATTCAGCTTCTTTGGATTTCATTAAGAGGGAGGAGGCTGCTCAGAATCCCTTGATTAATGTTAATAAGTAAGCTGATTACATTTCTTATTTGTTAGACCTGAGCTGTTCCTATTTAATTGAAATTAAGTTTATGTAGTAATATTAGTTTGAAGTTCAAACTTCAAATGTATCAATATTGCCCTTTCAGGGCTTAAATGTTTTTTGTTAATACGGTGGGCTTACCACCCATCGGTATAAAATGTTGACCCTGAAAGGGTCTAAAATTTCTTAATTGCTCTTACCTGTGATTACCCGTATACTCTTTTTTCAATTCAGTATAATTTACTGCCTTCACACCAGAGACTCCACACACTTGACCTCCTCCAATATTGGCAAGGACAACAGCATCATCAATGGAATAATCTGAGCATAAAGCTGTTGCAAGGATTGAAATCACAGTATCACCTGCCCCACATACATCTACAATATCCTGATCAATGGCAGGGTGATGATGGATTCCTCGGTTATCGACATAGATGATACCATCAGCTCCTACTGTGACTACTAAAAACTTGCAATCCATTCGTTGCCTTAATGACTCCAGTATCTCTCCTGACTTCATTTCTCCGATACTGAGTTGCTCCTGGATGAGGTATTCAAGTTCTTTTTTATTGGGCTTGAATAGGGTAGCATGACGGTATGCTTCTATGTTTTGAAATTTTGGATCAACGAATGTCTTTATTCCCATATTTTTACTGAGAGCAATTACTTCAGTTATTATGTTGGGCGTCAGCATGCCTTTATTGTAATCCTGGAAAACTATGCCGTCAGGGCACTCTTCTTTTATAGCTTTTTGAATTTGTTGGAGTAGTTGAACTTCTATTGATTCAGAAACAACACGATTATCTTCAGAATCAATCCTAATGAGGTGCTTATCATCTGAAATGATCCTTGTCTTTACGGTAGTAATTCTCGGACAAGTAATGGTATAATCTATGATGTTAAGATTTTCATCCAAAAGGCTTTTCAATTCTGCTCCGATTGGATCATTACCTCTTAATCCTATAAGGATGGCTTTTGCTCCCAGATTAGAAATATTAACTGCAACGTTGGCGGCTCCTCCTAGGTAGTTGGAAACTGCTTGTTTTCTGAATACAGGAACATCGGCTTCCGGAGATATCCCCGCTACATTTCCTTCTAGGTATCGATCAATCATCACATCGCCGATCACGATGATTTTTCTTCCTTCAAACTTCAATTCTGACATAGCCCCAATTTATGCATCGTATTTAATACTTTACTGCTTGCTCCTTTGAATTTGCTGAAAAATGCTTCAGATTTTGATTTAATGGCTTCTTTATCATTCAATAATGATTGTACTCCGGATGAGAATTCAAGATTTGTATTCACATTTTTGGCGAGACCCAGTTTAATAAATTCTAGGGCTTCAGGAAACTTCTGGTATTTGGGGCCGAAAAGTAAAGGGATGCCGTAGACCGCTGGTTCCAAAGTATTGTGAATACCATGGTTGAATCCTCCTCCGATATAAACACAGTCTGCCAATTGATATATTTGATTTAATATTCCTATGGCGTCAATGATCACTGGTGAAACCAAAGTAGATTCATCAGAATATTTGGTTGCCGGTCGGTTCAGTTTGAATAATATTTTATTTATGTTTTCAACAGAAACATTGTGAGGTACAATGATATGAACATCTTCTGAATATTCAGAAATAAAGGGTTGGATGATCTTCATGTCTTCAGGATATATACTTCCATACACGAATACCATGGAATTATGCTTTTTTAAAGTCTCCAGCCTTGGAATCTCTCTTTGTTTATCAGTCAATGATAACACATGATCTATCCTTGTATCTCCAGTTACCGTTACATGATTGATTCCATTTTCCTTGAAGTGAGCAGCAGAGTTTTCATCCTGGACAAAGAAGTGACTGACCTTTATTACGATGTCTCTGAAATAAGGGAAAAAAATATGACTGTTCCTTTTGACGAAAGTCGAAATAAATATTACGGGAATTTTCTTTTTCTGTAACCGACTTAAGAAATGAAACCAGAATTCATTTTTTACGATCCAGACGCAGGACGGTTGTATGGTGTCGATGAAAGTTGTAAGATCTCCTGAAGTTTCCCATGGAAGATAGCCGACTGCATCAGCAATAGTTTCATTTGCCCATTGTTGATAACCACTTGGAGAAAAAAAAGTAAGTACATATCTGGTCTCAGGATGCTTGGCTTTATATGCTTTCATAATAGGAAGCACCTGCTGATATTCTCCTGATGATGCTGCGTGAACCCAGATTGTTTTTCCATTGGGCCAATGTCTTATCTTATCAATAAACGATTGTTGATTTCTCCTTCCTTGTATCCATGCTGCAGCTTTATCGTTTTTTATTGAAGCCATTTTGATCAGCCAGGGATATACCTGGGCTACCACTCTATAGACAATTCTGATCAACCATTTCACCATGCCGCAAAGATATATGGTAAATTAATACGAGTTACAGTTCAGTGGCATTGTTCAATATTTTTAACTTGCACGATCAAAATAATATGTGTTGAAAAAAATACTAATTACCGGTGCCGCCGGATTTCTGGGTTCCCATTTATGTGACAGATTTATTAAAGAAGGTTACAAAGTTATAGGGATGGATAATCTCCTTACAGGGAATATCGATAATATCGCTCACCTTTTTCCATTAAAAGAATTTGAATATTATCATCATGATGTAAGCAAGTTTGTCCATGTGCCTGGCCAACTGGATTATATTCTTCACTTTGCTTCTCCTGCAAGTCCCATTGATTACCTGAAAATGCCCATTCAGACATTGAAGGTCGGTTCATTGGGTACTCATAATTTATTAGGGTTAGCTAAACAGAAGCAGGCTCGTATACTCATTGCATCCACTTCAGAAGTATATGGTGACCCACTTGAGCACCCTCAGAAAGAAACGTATTGGGGGAACGTAAATCCTGTTGGCCCACGAGGTGTTTATGATGAGGCCAAAAGATTTCAAGAAGCGATAACGATGGCATATCATACTTATCACAAGCTCGAAGTCAGGATAGTCAGAATATTTAATACTTATGGCCCTCGTATGAGGGTAGATGATGGGCGGGTTATTCCTGCATTTTTCTCACAGGCAATCAGGGGGGAGGAGTTGACCATATTCGGAGACGGAAGCCAGACCAGGTCGTTCTGTTATGTTGATGATCAGGTGGAAGGAATTTTCAGGTTACTTCACAGCAATTATTCTCAACCTGTGAACATTGGAAATCCGATAGAGATCTCCATTGGAGATTTTGCAGAGGAAGTATTAGCAATGGTAGGAAATCCTGAAGCAGGAATAAAATATGTAGATCTTCCTATTGACGATCCAAAGCAGAGACAACCAGATATTACTCTGGCTAAAGAAATTTTAGATTGGGAACCTCAGGTAGAACGATCCGATGGAATGGCAAGGGTCTTTGAATATTTTAAAACGGTTGTTAAATGAAATGATTTAATGATTTAGATCGTTGTACAGTAAGTTAATTTTAAGCCAACTAAACCCAATTTATATCCATGGAAAAAACCCAAGCCTTTATCTCAGAAAACAAAGACCGATTCTTAGAAGAATTATTTGAATTACTTAGGATACCCTCAATCAGTGCAGATCCCGCCTATGCAAAAGATGTTGCAGCTACAGCCAAGATCATTTCTAAAAAATTAAAGGAAGCAGGTTGTAAAACTGTAAAGGTGCATAAGACCGCAGGACATCCCATTGTATATGGAGAACGTATTATAGATCCTTCTTTACCGACAGTATTGGTTTATGGGCACTATGATGTGCAACCTCCGGATCCATTAAACCTTTGGGAAACACCTCCTTTTGAACCGACCATCAAGAAGACAGATATTCATCCTGATGGAGCAATTTTTGCCAGGGGTTCATGTGATGATAAAGGCCAGATGTTCATGCATGTAAAGGCTTTTGAGGCTATGGTTAAAACCAAAACCCTTCCATGTAACGTGAAATTTATGATTGAAGGTGAAGAGGAAGTAGGTTCTGAAAACCTTGGAGACTTCTGTAAGAAGAATAAAAAGTTGTTGAGTTGTGATGTTATTCTGGTATCTGATACATCAATTATAGGTAATAATGTTCCTTCAATTACAACAGGGCTGAGAGGACTTAGCTATCTGGAAGTGGAGGTGACTGGTCCAAATAAGGATCTACATTCAGGTACATACGGAGGAGGCGTAGCCAACCCGATCAATACGTTATGCGATATGATTGCCTCGTTGAAAGATAAAAACGGAAAAATCAGGATACCGGGATTTTATGAAGATGTAGAGAGAGTAAGTAAAAAAGAAAGAGAGCTTATGAACAAGGCTCCTTTCAGTATTACCAAGTATAAGAAAAACCTGAATGTCAGAGAGACTTCCGGTGAGAAAGGGTATACTGTAATTGAACAGACTTCAATCAGACCTACACTTGATGTAAATGGTATCTGGGGTGGTTACATCGGAGAAGGAGCTAAAACAGTACTTCCTTCCAAAGCTTTCGCTAAAATCTCAATGAGATTGGTGCCTAATCAGGAACATAATAAAATCACAAAGTTATTTGCCAAGCATTTTAAAAGCATAGCTCCAAAATCTGTGAGGGTAGAAGTAAGGCCTCATCATGGTGGTCAACCAAGTGTTACTCCTACTGATACACCAGAATACAAAGCTGCGGAAATGGCGATGACTAAAACATTTGGGAAAAAACCCATTCCGGCGAGAGCAGGTGGCAGTATCCCAATAGTGGCATTATTTGAGGATGTCTTTCAAGTAAAAACAGTTCTCATGGGATTTGGATTAAATAGTGATGACATCCACTCACCCAATGAACATTACGGATTATTTAATTTTTACAGAGGAATTGAAACCATTCCTTATTTCTATCATTACTATTCAGAAATGAAGAAGTAAATAAATTTACAGATAAAGCATATATATGAAATACATTTTAAGTTTAGTTGCTGTCTTTACCATTACATCGGTGAGCGGCCAGGTTTTATTGAATAAAAAAGATTCTGTGTCTTATGCTCTTGGAGCTATGATTGTAAGGACAATGCAGCAACAAGGAATTGAAGATGTAAACACAAATTTGATATCCCAGGCCATAACAGATGCATTGCAAGGAAAGGATGTGCTGTTATATCCTGATGAAGCTCAATTGTGTCTGAATAATTATGTCAGAGAAATCAGGGCTAAAAAGGAAGAGGCCAATAAAATAGCTGGTGAAAAATTCCTTATGGAGAATGCCAAAGATCCAGATGTGGTCGTATTACCAAGTGGTCTTCAGTATAAGGTTATTGTTGAGGGTGATGGACCTGTTCCTGTTGCTTCTGATAAGGTGAAAACCCATTACCATGGAACACTAATCGATGGAACTGTATTCGACAGTTCAGTGGATAGAAATGAACCCATCTCATTCAACGTTACTGGAGTAATCAAAGGGTGGCAAGAGGCTCTACAATTGATGAAAGTAGGGTCCAAATGGCAGCTTTTTGTTCCTGAAGGTCTGGCGTATGGGCAGCGTGCAAGGAGTGATGTGATTGGTCCTTATTCAACATTAATATTTGAGATAGAGCTTCTTGACATTGAAACCAATGAATGATGGTTGTAGACATCATCTCTGCAGTTCCAGATCTCTTAAATAGCCCATTCAGCCATTCAATAATGGCGAGAGCGGGAGACCGTAATCTTCTGAAAGTCAATGTGATTAACCTGCGAACTTACGGCTTGGGTAAGCATAGACAAATCGATGATTATCAATATGGTGGTGGAGCTGGTATGGTTATGATGGCGGAACCTCTGGATAATTGTATCAATGACCTTAAGTCTCAACACGATTATGATGAAGTCATCTTTATGACGCCAGATGGTGAATTGCATAATCAAAAATTGGCCAATAAGCTTTCTCTCAAGGACAGGATCATGGTCATATGTGGCCATTATAAAGGTATAGATGAGCGCATAAGGGAACATCATGTGACGATGGAAATCTCTATTGGAGATTATGTGTTAAGTGGTGGAGAACTGGCGGCTGCAGTACTGGTTGATAGCATCGGCAGGTTAATACCGGGAGTTTTAAATGATGAGTCATCAGCATTATCAGATTCATTCCAGGATGACTTACTCGCACCTCCTGTATACACTCGTCCGGCAGATTACAAAGGGTGGAAAGTTCCAGAAATTCTCTTAAGTGGTAACGATAAATTGATCGAAGAATGGAGGATGAATGAGTCAGTTAAAAGAACGAAAGAGAGAAGACCTGATTTATCAGAGGAGTGATATCCCTGTCAGGGCTTAGTAAGTAATTAAAGAAAGATCGCTACAAAAACTCAATTCAGAATAGATTATTACAGGTAGCCCTGACAGGGGTTCAAGGAAAGAGCACTACAATTACTCCCTTCGGGAAGGATTAATATAGGGTTGTAGCCCTGACAGGGATTGACCTTTGTTTAGATAATATATCTTTAAAACTCAAAATTCTTTATAGCCCATTTCTTGTAGAGGAGCTAGAGGAGTAGAAATTGCGTGCGAACAGTTGAATAAAATGTTGGGCTTCAACAATGCTTCTGTCATCTACCCATCCCAAGCCCTTCCCTTCAAAAGGAAGGGTAAAAACTGATTAAACATTCTATTTCAACATGCTTTTTTGTAGGTTCTGGTTGAGCTCTAAAGAGCTCATTTTATCTTTAGTTTTTATTCCACCCATTCAATTAAAGTTTTTTCATATTTTCAGGGCTCTGTCTGGAGGCAGTATTAGTTAGAAACCCTATAATTATTTGATATGAATAAGAATTCATTATTGACTATCCTGGTCTGGATGGTTTTGTTGTTTGTTCCGGCCACTCATTATGGACAACTTTTTGACAAGTCTGGTCCACAACCTAAGAAGTCTGAGAAAAAGGATACGAAGAAAAAAAGCCCTTTTAAGGATTATAAAGAAATCATTACTGAGGATGCGGTTTCTGATGAGGGGCTGTTTACCGTGCACAAAGTAGAAGACAATCACTTCTTCGAGATCAGTGATGAGCTTTTAGGAAAAGAGATCCTAATTACTTCACGAATTTCCGGATTTGTGAAGGGATTAAATTTTGGCGGTGCAGGTGTCCGTTCGAGACCTCAACAGGTAATCAGGTGGGAGAGAAAAGATAATAATTTGATGTTAAGATCAGTGTCGTACAATAGTGTAGCGACAGAAGAAGATCCGATATACCAGTCTGTCAAGAATAACAACTTTGAGCCCATCGTAATGGTATTTGATATCAAGGCTCGAGGAATGGATTCAATATCATCGGTGATCGATATAGGTAAACTTTTTACTACTGATGTTCCAATGATAGGAGCAATGAGTGATAACCAGAGAAAGAATTTTGGAATTAGAAGCCTTGACAAGTCCCGGAGTTTTGTGAATAGTATGAAGGCATTTCCTGAAAATGTAGAGGTGAAACATGTTCTTTCTTACACTGGTACTAAACTCCCCGACAACCAAGTGACGGGAACTTTATCTGTAGAAATGAACCAATCTTTCATCCTTTTGCCTGAAAATCCAATGCAACCAAGGTTATGGGATGCAAGAGTTGGATATTTCTCGATCAATCAGACCAATTATTCTCTGGATGAACAGCGTGCTGGGCAGCGAAGGTTTGTAACAAGATGGAGGTTAGAGCCCAAAGACATGGAAGCTTATAAAAAAGGAGAACTTGTAGAACCGATAAAACCGATTGTTTATTACATCGATCCTGCTACTCCTTACGAGTGGAGGCCTTACATCTAGCAAGGAATAGAAGACTGGCAAGTTGCATTCGAAGCTGCAGGATTTAAAAATGCGATTATTGCTAAAGACCCTCCATCTAAAGAAGATGACCCTGATTGGTCACCGGAAGATGTTAGGTATTCTGTGGTAAGATATGTATCAACTGATATTCAGAATGCGATGGGACCACACGTTCATGATCCCAGGACAGGAGAAATCCTGGAAAGTGATATCATCTGGTATCACAATGTGATGAATTTGCTAAGAAACTGGTTTTTCATCCAGACAGCTGCCATCAACCCTGATGCCAGAAGCGTAAAATTCAGAAATGAAATTATGGGTAGGCTGATCAGGTTTGTTTCAGCGCATGAGGTAGGCCATACCTTGGGATTGCCACATAATATGGGATCAAGTTCTGCTTATCCTGTAGAAAGCCTAAGGGACCCTGAATTCACTAAAAGGATGGGCACTGCACCCAGTATTATGGACTATGCACGATTCAATTATGTCGCGCAACCTGGTGATGGAGATGTAGGGCTCATGCCTAATATTGGGCCATATGATAAATGGAGCATTATGTATGGATACAAAGTCATCCCGGAAGCTGATGATTATGAAGATGAAAGACTGACCTTAAACAGCTGGATAACAGAACGAGCTGATGATCCTATTTATAGATTTGGGAGACAGCGGTTCAGGCCGACAGATCCTTCTGCACAGACAGAAGATATTGGAGATAACTCCATGAAAGCCTCTGAATATGGAATTGCCAATCTTAAACGAATTGTACCTAACCTTATAGAATGGACGGCTGAAGAGGCCAAAGATTTTAAGGACCTTAATGAGTTGTATAACAACGTTTTAGGTCAATTCAGAAGATATCTTGGACATGTTACGGCTAATATTGGCGGCATCTATGAATTCAATAAGACTTATGATGAGAATGATGTGATTTATACCCATGTTCCAAAAGAGAGACAAGAAGAAGCAATGGCATTTCTTCAGAAGCACATCTTTGAAACTCCTGAGTGGGCGATAGATCAGGATATTCTAAGAAGAATTGAGGAAGATGGTAATATGGAAAGAATTAGGAGATTGCAGGAAGGAGCCCTGAATCTGTTACTTAATCCGGATCGTTTAAATCGGGTTATTGAAAATCAAACCTTGAATGGTGCACAAGCGTATTCACTGACTGAGTTATTTACTGATGTAAGATCGTCCGTGTTTACGGAAATATTGAATGGAGGAAATATTGACACCTATAGGCGTAACCTACAAAGGACCACGGTCGATGTTATGGCAGGATTGATGAAAAATCAAAGGAATGAGTTTGAAAACTCTGATATTCAAGCAGTTGCACGAGGTAATCTAAAAGTAATATTGGAAGCAGCAAGGAACTATAGCAATCAACAAGATGAATTATCAGCCTTCCATATTCAGGATCTTGCTGAGAGAATAGATATGATTTTAGATCCTCGATAGGTGATGCGACTTTGGGTATGCATATTGACTTGTTTTTGGTTCCCACAAAGTCTGAGTAGTCAGGATGGATACCTTAAAACAGCAATGGATGTTGAGCAATACCTCAACCATGTGAAAATCCAGGATGGAAAATTATCAAGATGGCCGATAAAACCAGAAGTAGATTCAATTTCTGATCTAAACCTTTATTCTGGTATCCCGGGAATTATCCTGTTTTACCTGGAATTATACCACACAACAAGTGAAACCAGGTATTTAAAGGAAGCAATAGCTGGAGGTAATACGCTTCTCAACGAAGAGATACCTCCAACCATACCACCTTATGCACTTGGAATGTACACAGGAGCGGCAGGGAAAGCCTATACACTAAGTGAAGTATTCCTGGCAACTAATAATGACGTATACCTTAATAAAGCCTTTCAATGGATGCATGCAATTAATGATCAATTGGATGGAGAAGCTGAAGCATTTGGTGGTTATACGGATATCATATATGGAGCAGCAGGAATAGGCCTTGTTTCTCTTTATTTTTTAGAACAATACCAGATGGAATGGTTAGATGAATTATTGGTTTCAAGCGCTGATTTCCTTGTGGATAATGCTCAGTATTCAGCCGATATAGTAAGATGGAAGCTAGGGCCTCAAGTTCCGTACTTCATGGATAATTTTTCTCATGGGGCAGCGGGCAATGCTTATTTCTTATTGAAAGCATACCAACATTCTGGAGACGATCGATATTTTGAAATAGCCCACAAGGCTGCAGAATTCTTATTGTCAAGTTCCAATGAACAAGGACTGGTATGTCATCATGATCCCGGTGGAGAAGATCTATATTATCTTGGCTATTGTCACGGCCCTCCAGGAACTTCAAGATTGTTTCATGCAATGTATGATCTTTCAAAGGATATGAAATGGATGAATACAATAAAAATGAGTGCTGCGTATTTGATTGAGATGGATCTGCATGAAAATCGTACTCCGGGCCTGTGGAACAATGAAGGTTGGTGTTGTGGCACCGTAGGTATATGTTCTTATTTATCTGATCCTGCCTATGATCATCATACAAAATATGAAAGGAGCATTAAGTTAATGGAAGAGAGAATTTATGACCAATCTACAAAAGGTACAAATGGAGTTAGGTGGCTACATGCTGAGAATCGAAGCAGCCCTGATGAATTATTTGTTCAGACAGGACTGATGCAAGGATCTGCAGGATTTGGGCTTTATTATGTGAGAAGACATCTTACTAAAAAAGGTAAAAAGTGGAAGATTGTCCTACCTGATGAAATAGGAAATTAATAATGAGTCTTGAAGTAATTACTAAACCTTCTGTGAAAATTGATCCGGGCTTGTTGGACAAAATCAAGTCCCAAATTCAGGAACAAGGACAGGTTGTACTGCATTTTTTATACTATACCCCATATTACTCCTATGGTTCCAAGATCAGGATATGGCCTACCAGTTACCTTTATGATTTACACAGTTCTCATAGGAGTGAAATGGTTCATTGTGAAAACATCACTCTTTATCCGGACTGGCAGGATTGTCCACCGGGAAGCATGAATTATTTTACACTGGTATTTTCAGGCCTTCCTAAGAACTGTACTATATTTGACTTTGTGGAAGAATGTGACAATGAAGGAGGTTCATTCACACTCAGAAACATCAAGAGAAACAAAACAGATGTTTATTTCATCAGTATCATGTAATTATGGATTATCTGGTTCATGTTTTAGCGGGATTTGGGATGGCATTTCTTGGTTTGGTGCCACCAGGCATGTTGAATATGACTACATTAAGAACTTCTCTTGAACATGGGATAAAGCCTGCAAGAGCATTCGCAGCCGGGGCAGCATCTGTGGTAATCATCCACTCCGGGATAGCGGTTTATTTTGCTACCTATCTCAATGACCACCCGGAAGTAATTATCAGATTAAGATATTTGGGTATCGCAGTTTTCCTTGCTCTTGCTGTTTTCTTTTTTATCCAAGCCAGGAAGAAATTCAAAGGTCAAGGAAAAGATAAAAAAGGCAATTATTTTATGCAGGGACTGAGTATGTCTGCAATAAATATGCTTGGTGTTCCTTTTTACCTGGGAGTTTCGACTTTGCTTGAAGCAAATGGGTGGATTACCCTGGACATGCCATTTATGTGGTATGTAGTAGGTGGGGCATGTTTAGGTGCCTTTGCTTTATTTATGACTTACGCAATCCTGGCAGATAAAATTGTGTCAAGAATATCCTTCATCGCTTCTAACATAAACTACATTTTGAGTATCCTCTTCCTTGTATTGGCTATAGTGGTTCTGGTTAATGTGATTTGAGGCTAAAAATAATGGCTTATTTATTGTCGTAGTTAAGTATTATATTCAGGCATAAATCCACTTGGGTATGGAGGTCAAGACAGGATCTCATATAGAAAAAAATATAAAAGAAGCTACTGCCGGGCCGAAGAAATTTGGCACTTTTCAAGGTGTGTTTACACCTACTACACTGACCATTCTCGGAGTGATCATGTATTTAAGAGAGGGGTGGGTAGTAGGGAATGCAGGATTAATGGGAGCGATTCTCATTATTTTATTAGCCTCAGGGATTACATTCTTTACTTCTCTTTCCATGTCTTCCATCACTACCAATATCAGGATAAAAGCTGGTGGAGCATTTTCAATTATTTCCCAATCTTTGGGTCTTGAAGCCGGAGGTGCCATTGGAATTCCTTTATTCCTGGCTCAAACCATTGCCGTTACTCTATACATCTTTGGTTTCAGGGAAGGCTGGTTATGGATATTCAACGATCATTCCCCATTGATCATAGATCTCGTCTCTTTTGCATTGATATTTGGGGTCGCTTACATCAGTACTGACTTCGCATTTAAAATACAGTATATCATATTAGCGATAATCTTTCTGTCATTGATATCAGTAGGTTTGGCCTTTATAGAGCATCCAGCCATCACCGACTTTCAGCTTTTTGGTAAGTATCCTGGGTCTCCTGAGAATCGTTTTCAGGGCACAAATTTCTGGCTGGTCTTTGCTGTTTATTTCCCAGCAGTAACAGGAGTAATGGCTGGAGCCAATATGTCCGGGGATTTAAAGGATCCAAGATTCTCAATTCCCAGAGGTACACTTTCAGCAGTAATCATCTGTACGGTTATTTATATTGGGATGGCGATTTTGTTGGCAATGTTAGGCACACCGGATGAACTGGTAAGTAATTATAATATATTGATTGATAAAGCTTTCTGGTCTCCGATTGTTATTGCTGGGCTCTTAGGAGCAACCTTTTCATCAGCACTTTCATCACTTGTTGGTGCTCCCAGAATCCTCTACGCCTTAGGAGCCAATAAGATTCTTTTCAAGAATGAGATGCTCTCTCATACAGATCAAAAAGGAGAGCCTAAAAATGCACTATACCTTACCTCAATTATAGTTTTATTGTCTTTGTTGCTGAGAGACCTGAATGCCATCGCTCCATTACTGACTATGTTTTTTCTGATTACTTATGCCATGATCAATGTGGTTGTTCTGATAGAGCAAGGGCTGAGTCAAGTCAGTTTCAGACCTACATTCAAGGTTCCAATCATAATACCTCTTCTGGGAAGCATAGGTTGTTTCTTTGCAATGTTTATCATCAATGCAACAGTATCTTTCATTTCTGTAGGTTTGGTTGTTGCAGCTTACATACTATTGATGAGGAGACGATTTGCTAATGATGTGGGAGATTCAAGGAGTGGGCTATTTAATGCTCTTGCAGAATGGTCAGCCAAGATGGTGAATAAATTACCGGTTGCTGAGGAGCGTTCATGGCAACCCAATATGATCGTACCGGCACAGAATATAGCCGATGTGGTTAGGTCTTATAAAATCTTGTTCTCCCTGGCCAATCCAAAAGGATCTATAAAGATTCTTGGATTTGCTCCTAAAGAGCGTAGAGAAATAATGACAAAGAGATTGCTCGAAGTAAGGAATCATTTTATGCAGGCTGAAATATCATCCATCCACACTGTTGTAGAAGGTACAGACTTTTTATCAGGGATGATTGCAAGTATGCAGGCCATGAGGGCAACCTTTTTCAGGCCAAATACCATTTTTCTCAGTCTTACAGATGAACATTCCAATGATGAACTTTATTTCGATCTCCTGAGTCAATCTAAAAAGCTGGGTTATGGTGCTTATTTATACATTCCTTACAAGAAAATTGGATTAGGCCTGGAAAGCACATTAAATCTTTGGATCAAAGCCGAGCATATCATCAATATGGATAAAAAGAAACCAAGCCACTTTAATCTCTCTTTGTTGACAGCATATATCTTGAGAAGAAATTGGAAAGCCAGTCTTTCCATTAATATTATGTTGAATGGTAAAGAAGATAAAGACCAAATGGAATTTCATGTTCAACGATTATATAGACTATCACGCTTACCGATTTCAATTCCTCATAGGTATTGGGAAGGAGGCTTAGAAAGCATCATACAATCAGGAACCAGGAGTGATCTGAATATCACTTACATGCTTCCTGAAAAGATGGAAATTGCCAAACTGAGATCTATTTCGGATAAAATGGAGTCATCCTTTCTGTTTACTTTTGACTCTGGTATTGAGAATGCATTTGCTTAATAAGAACCATAAGAAGTTCATTTTCATCGATGATTGTTGATTTCAAGTGAGAATAGGAGTAATATTTGCAATGTAAAGAAGGTTATAGTTTTGTTTTAATAGGAGTTAAAGAAATTTATAGGATTGAATTCATTTTCTGATATAGAAAAGTTAAACCTGATAGGGGATCTTCTTCGGAAACAAGATACCTCTCTTCATAATTTAGGGCAAGAAATTAAAGATGTAATTTCCTCTATCATCGATGTATTGGAAAGCATTGATTTAGAGACTGAAGGTCTGGAATATTATCATGGTAAAAAACTGGGATATGAATGGTCAATGGATGCTAAACAGATGGCAATTCTGCTTAGAGATGCTATTTTACGTAAGTACAAAGATCATCATAAGTTAGAGGATTTATTGATTGATGAACAGTCTTTTTTAGAAAGGAGACAAGAGGAATGGACATTGGTGAATGAAGCATGGCACTACGTTTCTGAGTCGCTTTCTAATATTCAAAATGCGCAAGAAATAAATGAGGTTTTTCTTGAAAAATGGAAACATCAATTATCTCCGCACCATGTGGTTAAGGGCCAACTGGTTCATTTGCAAAAGCAAATTGATGCCATCGTAATTGCAAATGACACACTTACTCAATTGCGGGACGATATAAGAACCAATCAATCCAGGATCAAGGACAATTTCATATGGATTAATGGTGCTTGTGATAATCTGAAAGAATATATACAAGAAGCGAAAGCCCTTGTTGAGGGAATAGATTCTGAAGATCCTGTTAAAAAGATGGGTGTTGCCAGGGTTGAGCTTGATAAAATCTACAAAAAAATCGAACATTCAAGACCGCAACCTCCCATTTTTAATTTTGATTCATCAGAAGAGGGA
Organism: Saprospiraceae bacterium; assembly: GCA_013002995.1. Taxonomy (GTDB): domain Bacteria; phylum Bacteroidota; class Bacteroidia; order Chitinophagales; family Saprospiraceae; genus JABDLO01. The sequence continues at coordinate 18,635 of JABDLO010000032.1, forward strand.
ATGTCTGCTATTCCAACTGGGGTTGCAGAAGGTCAATTGATCATTAAAGAAATTGACTTCGGCGAACACATCAACTCGTGGATAGAGTCTGATTTATATTCTTCTTATCTTGATGAGAAATCAATCATTGACGGCCAGTATGACAATGTACTCATCAGTATTTTTAATATCCGAAACAGGATAGCTGTACTTGAAACTGATGATGTAGAGGACCTGTCAAAGGAGATCAATTCATTGCTTATCCCACTTAATAAACTGAATGAAACGCTTACCGAAACAGATAATAATGTAGAAGATTATTCTGAGAAGATCCTCACTCAATTGGATCAGGCGATGGTGGTCAGCAAGGTATTTGATCAGGATAAAGTCTTTTTTCCTGCAAATGGCCAGGCGGCCTACCTTGACTTAAAAAGAGGGACCAGGTGGTTGGGCACCATACCTTTCGAAAAATTGTATTTAAAAGCCAGGCAATCTGTAAGAAGTCTTCTGATCAGGAAGACAGATAGCGGTAATGCATTGTCAAGTACGATCAAATATACAGATGCCAAAAAACTATCAGATGAGTCGCTGCAAAGTAAATCTCTTTTCTTCAATAAGGGATATCTGGGGAAGTCATTTTATATACATCGTGACCAGATGGAGACAAAGATATTGGATACTTACCAATACTGGAAAAAGGGATTTGGAGGGTCTGTCCTTCTACATGGTAGTCGACTATCTGGAAAATCTTCTGTGTTAGATGCGCTTTATGATATTATTTCTGATGAAGAGATTGTGAAGTTAAAACCGGGATTAAGCATAAACTACATTGGAAGAAAATTTGAGCCGGGTTACGACTTAAAATCTGCTTTGGAATTTCTTATTAAGTACTCCATTTCGAGAAGGGTTATTGTTTTAATTGATGACCTTGAACTATGGAGGGGTGATGCAACTAGCTTTTATGAAAATATGGTTGCATTACAAGAAGCGGTGACCAAATTTGGAAGGAGGATGTTTTTTGTGGTTGCAACCAATAATTGGATGAAGGCACACCTGGACAATCACATGGGAATGAGCGGGTTATTTATTGTTCGTGTTTCGACCAATCAAATGAAGATCAATAATATCATATCGGCAATCAAGATCCGGCATGCAGCTACCTTCCATGGAGCTTTAATCGATTCTAAAAAAGGAAATAAGGAACAGATCATCCATAATAAGGCCAGGAAGATATCACTTGCAGCCAATGGAAATATTGGAGCCAGTCTGAAAGAGTGGGGAAGGATAACAGCCATTTATAAAGAAGATTTCGATGCTTTTCAGCCCATTCCGATGCCGGTAGATGTAAGACAGCATTTAATGAAGTACAGATTGATCCTGACACATTTATTCAGGTTTAAACAAACGAGCGAGTTCGAATTGAGGAATATGATAGGAGAATCATTCGTTAGGGAGGTAAATCAGAATATTCAATCGCTTATAGGATTAGGAATATTGAGAAGGAGTATCAATGGCATTTTTACTATTAATGAAATGGTGATCCATGAGGTAGAAGAGTTGATATTTGAGCAAAAAGGTAAATTGAGCTATAAGGATGAATGATTGGATCACATATCAGATTCCCTGGCAGCAGTTTCTAATGATACTGATTGCAACAGGTGGTGTGCTCTTGGTTTATTTCAAGGTAATTAAACTGCTTTTTAAAAGGATCAAGCTGAACTATGGAGCTAGTGAATCAACAGGATTCTTATTTGTGGAAAGGCTGGCTATCGTACTCATAGGGGTTTTTATATTGATCAGCTTTTTACTGGTTAACCCATTTTTCCATGGCTTCTTGCTGCTGATTCTAATTTTCCTTGCACGAGATGTTTTGGTGAACATTATTCTTGGTTCTGTCATCATTAGAGAATTTAATCTGAAAGTAGGAGTAAAAATCAATATGAAGGATTATGAAGGAGTTCTATTCAGAATAGGATGGACTGGAATTCACCTTTCTTCTGAAGAAAACATTGATTTTATTCCTTACAGATATATATATGAAAAAGGAATGAGCAAAACCCAACAATTTGTTCCTTCTATTGCTCGTATCGTATGCAGACACAATAAGATTAAAGATGAAAGATCCATCATTGATCTTTTAAAGTCCAAATTGATCACCTACCCATTTCTGATGGAAGACAGAACTCCAGATATCAGAGCAATGGAAGATGGTGTAGAAGTAACCTTAGGGCTTGTGTCTACCCGACATTTAAACAGTTTAAAGGATTCTCTCAAGAAGGAGGGGTTCGAAATTGAAATCATCGAAAACACGTAAGAAATGGATTTCTTATCACCATATAACTTAATTATTGAAGGATCTGTCATCCTGATCATTTCCTTCTTCTTCAATGAACTGTCAAAGAAGACGAGTGTTCCGTCTGTCTTGATGCTGATTGTTCTGGGTATTCTGATCAAGGTAGTTCTTGACTTTCTGGAAGCAGGAAAAGTAGACTTCTTTCGCATCCTTGAGATTCTGGGGATTGTGGGATTGATTATGATAGTCCTTGAAGCTGCATTGGAATTGAAACTGGAGCGGGATAAAGTGGTACCCATTACGAAAGCACTCATAATTGGTTTTGTAGGACTGATGTTATCCACCTGGGTGACAGCGATGATCCTGGAATATTTTGTTGAAGGCATGGATACGCTTAGAGCATGGATCTACGCAACCCCATTGTCAATACTATCCAGTGCAATTGTTATTCCGAGTGTAAATGATTTGCGAAAAGATAAAAAGGAGTTTCATATTTATGAGAGCACTTTCTCTGATATTCTCGGTATAATGTTGTTTTACTTTTTAACCAGCCAGGTAGAGAATGAAGGTGAAGGTTCAGGGCTTGTACAGTTTGGCTTTTCAACACTTCTGACCATTATCCTTTCAGTTGTCCTGAGTTACTTAATTGTCATTATCTTTCAGAATATAAAAAGCCATGTAAAGCTCTTCCTGCTTATTGCTGTATTGTTATTGTTGTATGCCGTAGGGAAGAAGATGCATTTATCTTCATTGATCATCATATTGGTATTTGGATTGGTAATAGCCAATATTACACTTTTCTTCCAGGGGTGGCTAAAGCGATTCCTGGATCCGGAGAAAGCCAAAGATATCTATAACGGATTACATGTTATTACGATAGAAACAGCTTTCGTAGTCAGGACATTTTTCTTTGTCATTTTTGGAATCACCATCACATTTGCTTCATTGGGAGATTGGAATGTTATAGGTGTCAGTATCCTATTGTTATTGGTCATATATGTGATCAGATGGATCATCCTGAGGGTTTCAATAGGGGAAGATATATTCCCTCAATTGTATATAGCTCCGAGAGGATTGATTACGATTCTCCTTTTCTATGCCATTCCGAAGGAAGCGGAAGTTGCAACCTTTAGCCAGGGCATTTTGCTTTTCATCATCATTGGGACAGCGGTAATAATGACGGTCTCCATGATCTTCGATAAGAAACGCTCTATGTCGGCCATTAAGGAAGCAAGTGATCTTCCAGTAAGTACCATCAAGTGGAAGCTGCCCCAGGATAATTAAGAAGGAGTATTAGCAGAAGATGTTTTTCTGGATTTGTATAACGAGAATCCTATTCCTATACTCAGAGTTATTATGATAACTCCCAGAGATAATATAACCGGAATGTGATACACATCCGACAGTATCATTTTTAATCCTACAAAGGCAAGAACAACAGCCAGGCTGTAATGTAGATACTCAAACTTGGCCATAGCATTAGATAGAAAGAAATACATAGACCTCAAGCCAAGTATGGCCATGATGTTGGAGGTGAAGACCAGGAATGTATCAGTTGTAATGGCCAGAATCGCGGGAATTGAATCTATCGCAAAAATGACATCAGTAAACTCTATGAGCATTAATACCGCAAATAGTGGAGTTGCTACCAAATACTGTTTCTTCCTCACGAAGAAATTCTGACCTTCTAAGTGCCGACTGATCGGTAAGATCCTCCTAAGGTAATTATAGATTTTTCCATTTCTTGGATCGTATTCATCATCTGAATGAACAAGCATTTTATATGCCGTGTAGAGTAAGAATACTCCAAAAATGTAGATCAACCAATGAAACCTATTGATAAGGAAAGCTCCGAATACAATCATCAATGCTCTAAATATTATTGCACCTAATATCCCCCAGAAAAGAACCCTATGTTGATATTTTCTTGGTATTCCAAAAGCGGTAAATATCAGAGCAATAACAAATAGATTATCTACACTCAGGGATAATTCTATGATGTAGCCGGTGAGATAGGTAATGAGTGCGTTCTTTGGAGTAAGAGATAAAGGATTATCAACCAAATTATGAACATAGATGTAGTAAATCGCTATAGAAAATAATGATGCGAATGACACCCAGAAGATGCTCCATGCAGTTGCCTCTTTAGTGGTGATGGCATGTGCTTCTTTATTGAATAGTCCCAGGTCAATGACAAGCATGACACAAACCATAATTATGAAGGCGGTCCAGATCATCGATTAAATTGAGCGTGCAAGGTAATGATAAGCCTAATTATTTCGTGAGCAATCGTAAATAAAGTAATAAATCCATCTCTTAAGCAATGATAATAACATAGGTGCAATGCCTATTGATTCAATAAAGGCTGAATATTATACTAAAATTTGATTTGGACCCAATAATCCAATGGTGATCTTTAATAATATTGATTCTTTAGAACCTTATACTTTATGAATTAAACATATGGTAACTTTTATTCATTTATCTTTGTACAACTAACAGAGACAAAGTCATGGATGAAAATTTTGTGAGGCAATTATACCAATCTCATAAGTCAAAACTAGAGTGTGCCACTAAACAGGAGGTGATTGATTTTTTTACAAAGTTGACAGGTGTATTGTTTTCAGATTACAGCATGAAACGATATTCTGAAAAAGGGCAGATCAGGCAAGAACTTGCCGGACTCAAATTGACACTTTATAATCTGTTGTGCAAGGATGTTTCAGAATGTAAAAATCACGCACAGCAAGTGGTAGATGACTTCTTTGTCGAGTTGCCATCCATTTACCATAAGCTATTATTGGATATCGAAGCCATATTTACTGGAGATCCTGCGGCTAAAAGTCATTCTGAAGTTATACGGACATACCCGGGTTTTATGGCAACCATAGCTTATAGAATTGCTCATTTTCTTGAAAAAAATAAAATCAGGATAATCCCTAGAATAATTACTGAATATGCCCATAGCCAGACGGGAATTGATATTCACCCCGGAGCGATTATTGGGAAATATTTCTGTATTGATCACGGAACCGGAGTAGTGATAGGTGAGACCTGTTTAATAG
>JABDLO010000041.1 GCA_013002995.1 Saprospiraceae bacterium
GATGATGGACAGGATGATTTTATTGAGCCTGGAGGTATAATGTTAACTGGAAATGTCGGTTCTAATAGCACCTGGGTTATCACAGATGAAGACTTGATAATATTGGGTTTGCCATCAGACCCTACAATGGTCAATTTTGAAGGTGCTGGTAGTGGAACTTGTCTTGTATGGCACTTGAGCTGGGATGGAGATTTAATGGGAGCGGAAGAAGGATTAAGTGCTTCAGATCTTCAAGGATGTTTTAGCCTTTCTAATAGTGTCCAGGTGTTAAGATTAGAAGGTGATGACTGTGCAGGTGTTGTAAATGGCGGTATTTTGGAAGGAGGACCATTTGAGTTTTGTGTGGGAGATGGAGTTGATGACTTTATACCTGAAGGTGGGATTTCACTTATAGGAAATCTCGGAGAAAACAATCAATGGGTAGTTACTGATGCTACACTTAATATTCTTGGTCTACCTATGACTCCAGGTGAAGTGAATTTTGATGTTGCCGGAGGGGGTGAGTGCTTGATTTGGAACCTTTCATTTAATGGAACTCTTACGGGAGTGGAAGTAGGAATGAATGCTGCAGATATTCAAGGAGACTTCGATTTATCTAATAGCATATCGGTTATAAGAAATCAACCAATGGGTGGAATGCTGGAAGGTGGCCCTTTTGAATTTTGTGTAGGAGATGAAACTCCTGATTTTATCCAGGAGGGAGAAATTACATTAATGGGTGATGTAGGTGAAAATGGTTCATGGGTAATAACGGATTCAGACCTAAATATTTTAGGATTACCTGCATCTCCTAGTGAAGTGGATTTTGATGGAGCAGGAAGTGGTACATGCTTAATTTGGTACTTAAGTTGGTATGGTGATGTTTCCGGAGCAGAAGAAGGAGCAAATGCAGGAGACCTCCAGGGATGTTTCAATCTTTCTAATAGTATAGAAGTCATAAGAAATCAGCCTGAAGGGGGAGTAATAGATGGAGGCCCATTTGAGTTTTGTGTCGGAGATGGAAATCCTGACATGATAGAACAAGGGGTAATTACACTTGAAGGTAATTCAGGGAGTAATAGTGCCTGGGTGATTACTGATGGAGAATTAAACATATTGGCTCTCCCGGGTGACCCCAGCGAAGTGGACTTTGAAGGTGCAGAAGTAGGGGTGTGTTTAATCTGGCATTTAAGCTGGGATGGAGATATAATTGGAGCAGAAGTGGGAGCAAACGCAGCTGACTTACAAGGATGTTTTAGCCTTTCTAATTTTATTTCAGTGAATAGAATTGATTGTTCTATGATGGGGGCAGTGGCCATCAGTGAAATCAACTTCAATGGTGATATTGAAATCATAAATACGGGTTCAACTTCAGTTGATATCTCTACAATGTTTTTATGTCAATTTCCGACTTACTTACTGATGTCAGAGCTAACCATCGTATGTGGCGATGATCTGATATTGGATCCGGGAGAAGCAGTAGTTGTGGGAAGTGGATTGAATCTGTCCCGTGCAGATGGTGAGCTTGCGATTTACTCAGGGAGTAATTTTACCAATAGTGACTTCATTGTCGATTATGTTGAGTGGGGAAGTTCAGGACATCAAAGATCTAATGTAGCAGCAAATGCAGGAATCTGGGGAGTCGGAGATTTTATTCCGGCTGTATCAGGTAATAATAGTTTGCTCTATGATGGCAGTGGTGACACTTCTGGTGATTGGTCAGAGGGAACAAGTAGTCCATGTTCAAGCAATGTGATAGGAAATGGAGGAACTGCCAGCCTTCAAGCTTTTCCTAATCCTGCTTCTAATTTTGTGATTCTTGATATTGAAGATAGGAATAACAATAGGACCTATCAGATTTCCGTTTTTGACATATACGGAAACTTGGTTATATCCCGAAATCTTCAAGCTCAGGATGAAAGGAAATTAATTGTGGATGATCTGAACAGTGGGAGATATATCATACAATTGGTCAGTAAAAATTATTTCCAGTCCACTTCAGTGATGATCCTTAAATAGATTACTATTATTCTCTTAATACATCAATTAGGCTGCTCTTTCAGGGCAGCCTTTTTCTTTATAATACACTTGGATTTACACCAAAACGCTCCTTGAATTTTCGTGTGAAATAGGAAGCACTTTCTTTTTCTACAGAATACCGGACCTCAGATACGGATCTGAATGTCCTTGATTTTATGGTTCAGGTTCCCATGATATGTTTTTTTTGAATAATGGGTTGATCAATCATCTGTACCGGAATTGAAAAGGTAAATCGACTTCCATCTCCGACTTTACTTTTTACGGTTGGGCTGCCCCCTAGAACTGGGATAATTTCTTTCGAAAACGCCAAGCCTGTGTCGGTTCCACCATAACTGCCCATTGGGTTATGGGAAGTTTATTGGACTTTTAATTATTTCTCACAATCAGTATAACTATCACTTAATTGAGATAATTGACGAATGGTAATTGTTATGGTGTTTTGATTCACCATTGGTGGGATCAAGAACATTCACCCCATCAATTCTAAACTTATATTCATACTCTCCTGGCTCAAAGTTTATGAAAGATCTCCAAGCACCATCTTTCCAAAAACACATATTAGCGGTATCACTCCATTCATTAAATGGACCGACTACGCTGACCATATTGGCATTTCGATAGCCCGATAAAGAGAATTCTGTCCCTTCTTGTGAAGGACTGGTGATGGAGGATAACAATTTTTTAAGACGACTGTCATCAGGAAAAGATTTTATGCCTATCTCACAAACTTTAGTCGCTTGATCTACTGATCCATTCATGAGGTGAAACCTGGCCAGATTAAATGGTATCCTGGGATCAGTAGGATCTGAGTTGTTTAATACTGTGAGTAGTGGACCTGCCAGACCCAATTCTCTCGATTGTAACCATTGCCAGGCTATCCATCCTGCACTTCTTAATGAAACTTTAGTGGTATCAATCTGACCTTCCCGGGTGAGAAATGGTTTCATGGCTTCTTTAATTCCTACTTGCCTGGCTATGATTGGAAATTGAAACTGTGGATCTTTAAAATGAGTATAATCATTCCATTGTACAGCTGGTTGAGGTGAATTTAGGAACAACTCAGTTAATTCAGATGTGCAACTTAAACCATTGCTTCCATTGGCAAAATATACCAGACCATCACCGGAATCCGGATTTATAGTAAAATATGCTTTAAATGTCCCATTATCACCCCAATGCCAGAACTCATTACCGGAAGTGGTCTGTTGTACACCAACCCCAAGCCCCCATGATATCTTACCATCAGGGTTCTCATCAACGTGCATTTGAGCATCATACATCAAAGAATAATCCTCCTTCAGGAGGGATATCAAAAACTTAGCATAATCAACAGATGTGGTCTGTAAACTGTGTGCAGCGTTGGCC
>JABDLO010000056.1 GCA_013002995.1 Saprospiraceae bacterium
TACGGCCGGCACATTAAGAGATCGGGCAAGTGCCGTTGAAGCTTTTATTGCTCCGGCATATGATTTATTATAGTTTTTAGGGTTGAAGCCCTTAATAGAAGTTGGTACATCAGGCAATAGTTGGTCGGGAGATATCTTACCCGCTTGCATCATGGAAGCATAAAGAAAAGGCTTTAAAATGCTTCCGCTGCTTCTTTTGGCCTGAACCATATCTACATGATTCTCCTGATGATGTCCTCGACTATTTCCCACATATGAAACCACTTCTCCCGTACGATTATCAACAACAAGGATTCCATGATTTTCTATTCCTTTCTGAACATTTTGTCGGTAGTAATCATCAGATATTGTAACCACTTCTTCTTGAATCATACCATCAATTGTCGTTTTAAATTGAGAACCATCCGTTCTCAATTGATCCATGAGATGAGGAGCCTTCCTCGGAAGAGGAAATGGTTTTTTCGGTATTGGCTCCATCAGGGACAACTCCAACGTAAATGAATCTATAATTCCTTCGTAGTATAATCGCTGAAGAAGTTCATTTCGCTTTTGCAAAAGCGATGATCTATTTCTTCCGGGATGTATCAAACCTGGAGCATTGGGTAATACGGCCAGCGTTGTAGATTCTGCCCAGGTCAGCATTTCCGGACGCTTATTGAAATACCTCCATGAAGCAGCATCCAGGCCGACCACATTCCCGCCAAAAGGTGCATTTGAAGCATATAATGACAAAATCTCTCTTTTGCTGTGATTTAACTCCAGAAATAAGGCCATCGCCGTTTCTATGCCTTTTTGAAAAAAAGTTCTGGGCCTATTCTTTCTGCTCATCCTTGAAACCTGCATCGTTATAGTTGAAGCACCACTGATGATACTTCTATGCTTAGTATTCAAATAAATCGCCCTTGCAACAGCTATAGGATCAATTCCCCTGTGAAAAAAATATCTTGAATCTTCATATTGCAATACAGCAAGTGCAAATTTTCTAGGAACATCTGTTCTTTCTGGAAACCGCCACTGCCCATCTGACGCAATGGACGCACCCAATAGTTGGCCATCCCGATCATAGACGACCTTGCTTTCTCCATCGTTAAACAATGTCCCTTTGAATGAGTGCAGGAAAAAGCCGACACCCATCAGGATAATTAGTGACCATATGTGTCTTTTACTGAACATCCATTCTTCTGTTTACTTCTACCCATTGTCCTGATTTAATTGCAGAAACCTTCTGGTCATACATTGCTGAACAATAAGTGTCCGGAAGATAATATCGACCTTCATAAGTCGCAGTGAGTCTTACCCTGAAGATTTTACTACCTCTTAAGTCAAAGAAGTAATTAACTCGGTCGTCTCTGATATCAATGTGATCGTATTGGTCTGACTTAATCGTTGAAGTATTTCCGGATATACGATCATTTACGATCTCCCACCCGGAAGGAACAACGTAAGTCAATGCCATTTCTTCCAGGGTCTGACTCCTTGTTCCCGGGTTACTCACTGACAATTCAGCAATGAAATCTTTTCCTTGTTCAATGTTATTGATATCGATACTTTTCCCATTGAGATCCCTGTAATTTACATTCAATTTGAGATTGGACGCAACATCAGAAGAGGTTCCATATGGCAATTTTCCAGACTTAATCAGTCTTATAAATAATTCTCCGTTCGATTGATTGGTAAGTGTAAGAGACGATGCAACTTCGGGATTTGGTACTGTGAATTGATATACAGGTTGCTCAGAATTGATTTGGACTGTCTCCCCTCCTGGAATCGACAGGCTTCCTTTCAATTCTCCAATTTCAACCTGAGATAAGTAATTACCCACAGCCATCAAAGCAAATGAAGTTGTCTGGGTACTATACCATCGATTTTCACCCAGATCAGTTGCTATCTCTCTAATTAATGACCTGGTGTTATCATCTACGCCATTGGTCATCATGGCCTCAGCAATCAAGGCCTTATCCCTAAGAGCAGACCCATAAGTATAGGACATCTCATTGTACTCTTCTACATCCATCTTTTTACCTGCTATAAGCGTTCTTGCAATGTCAGGCTTAGAGGCAGAGGCATATGCAGCTGCTAATACAAATGTAGCAGTACTACTCATTTTTTCATTCCTGAGGTAATTCATTGCGGCCCAATCAGGATCACCGTATCGAGCCAATGTATAAAGCCTGTATGCCTGCATCAATCCTGCGCGTTCACTTCCTCTATCCCTGAAATAGGTGGCTTCAGATTTTTGGTATTTCAACCAATTATCCCAGAAATAATCCGGAACATAATATCCCTTTTCTTTGGCAGCAAGCATAAAGTGTCCCGCATATGATGTCCCCCATTCTGATACCTCACGTCCGCCTTTCCAATAACTTAATCCCCCATTAGCCAGTTGAAATGAGATCAACCTGGAGATTCCTTTCTGAATGTTCTTCTTCACTTTATTCTTGTCATCCTGTGACAAGGCAATGATATCATCCAGGAATATTTGTGGAAATACGGAAGAAGTTGTTTGTTCTACGCACCCATATGGATATCTTATCAGGTAACTCAATCGTTCTTCCAGGTTTATTGCAGGAAAAGTACTGATCTCAATGGTTGCATCATGAGTGCCCGTCAAGCCATAAGGTTCATATGCAAGATCCATAGATTCCCCTGCATTTAGGGTGAAGTCTACAATGTCATGGGTGATTGGGTTGGCATTTTCAATGTTAAAGTTAATGGTCTGATCAATGCTATTTCCATCATACCTTGCAATAACTTTTGCATATGAATGTCCGCTATATTTTCCTATATTAATCGGATATGAAACCAGTTGGTCTCCCGATCTGGTGAATTGAATCCTTTTGTTTCTAGCATCAATTGTTGATAATCCAGGACCCAATTCCAATTCAACAATTACCTCTTTAACCCGATCTTCTGTTGCGAAAACAGATATCGGCAAGGCTACTGAGGTATTGGGTGAAATTACTCTTGGGAAGGTAGGTAATACAATGACCGGATTGGTTACCTGAATGCTTTTTTGAGCTTCCCCAAATGCATTATCACTCCTCGCCACAACCATTACCCTAACTTCTCCCATATAATTATCCATATGTAGGGTGTGCTCCTTGGAAGCACCTTTTTTCAAATGGAATGGACCAAGAAAGTCTACAACCGGTTTAAACCTATTGGCCTTTTTATCTCCCGGTTCGCTACCAACATCTGCATCACCACCGATACTGATGAATCGCTCAACACGATCACCATACCCTTGAGTCACCATATCATACATATCCCATGTTTTTACCCCAAGGGATTGCTTTGCAAAAAAATGATTGCCCGGACTTGGAGTCCTGAAACGAGTAAGGTTTAACAAGCCCTCATCAACAACAGCCAGGGTGTAGTACATTTCTTTATCATCCTCTTCACTTACTGTGACTTTATATTTCTGCTTGGGTTTTATTTTTTCCGCTACTACGATTTCAGGTGATAACTTTTTGTCCGCATCATCTATAGAGACAGGTAATACTCCATACATCCTTAAGGGTAAATCTGTTTCAGTGCCTCTCCCTTTCTGGATCAACATGGCATGGATGTATACATTAGGTGTCATTGTTGTCTCGACAGGAATGACCACTTCTGTTGATTGGTTTTCGCCTTTTACCCACAATTCATTAAGGACACTGACTCCATTTTCTACAGAGATGTAAATCTCACTGGATTCATTAGAAGGAATCTGGATCTTCATTTCTTCCCCTACTTCATAGCTCTCTTTATCACTGGTGAGGCTCAGGATATTAGCACCTCCATCATTAGTCTGATCTGAATAATAAGAAGTGTAGAGAAGGATTCCTGTGCAGTGACCTGACTCTTCATCACACGCTCTGACCAGGTAACGGTAATTGTCAAGTGATTCCGGACGCCAGGAAATCATTCCTTTTGAATCCGTTGTTAGTGTTTTCTTCTCTACTGCACCCAGATGGTTGGAAGCATCATATCGGTAAATATTGGAACTTGATCTGCTGTACCACCATTGCCATTCTGCTTCATATACACCAATATTTATTTTCTTGCCAGCAACGGGATTTCCTGTTTGATCCAATGAAACAATTGACAGGGGTGCATCTTTTTCTCTAGGAAGGTAATTATATCCCCACCTTGTTTCCGGACTTTTAATACCTACATAATGGGTGTACGGGTCTGCAGAAAAACTAATGTTGTCTTCGCTGTATTCGCCAGATGGTTCATACACTTTAGACTTCAGTCTCATTCTGACTTTTCCGGGAGGTAGAAAATCATCCCCTTTCCTGATATCAAGAGTGGTCTTACCCTCTTCATTTAATTTCCCTTTAAATACGCTCTGGCTTGCTGTATTGATCCTCCTCGCTGGATCATTAAAAATGTAAGAATTATAGTTGTTGAATTGGGGATTAATACCGGAGTACGAGGTTTCAACTTCAGCTCTCAATCCCGCACCCCTGGCTCCATGAAGCCATGATGCTGTCATTGGAATAGCTAATCCATTAGCTATAACTGGATCATCAGGAATATCCAGTTCTATTTTTAACCTGTTGGGCTTGATTGTTTCTATTCTTAATGACTTATAAAATGATTGATTACCGATTTTTACCTCAGCATTCCATACACCTGTTATATCTTCCGATCCTGTAGGGATCATAAAGGTGTAAATCCCTCCTATTCCATCCGTTGTTGTTTTACGATAAGCTATTTTGCCCCTTGCATCTTTCACCCTAAGTGTAATGGGATGGTCTTCAGGAAATGTTCTATTGTTGTCATCATTCATGATAGATAGGTATATGGTATCTCCCGGTCGCCATACACCTCTTTCACCATAGATGAATGCATCAATTCCGTCTTTTTTCTTTGATCCTCCTATATCGAAGTCGCTTAAGGAATTGGCATATTGATCTCTGATGTTGAGGTAGCCGTATTCCTGGCCATGCTTTACCACTACAAAACTGGGTTTTCTTTCTAATTCCGCTGACAAGTGACCCTCGCCATCTGTAGAGTATTGAATGAGCCGTTGTTTTTGATAATCGTAAATTGATACTTCAGCTCCAGATATGGGTGTGAGGTTATTAATATCTTTTACATAAACGGAAAGTCTATCGTCATCACCCAGTTTAGCTACAATTCCCAGATTAGACGCCAGAAGGTTTCTTTGAATAAATCTATTCTCATTGTAATAGACCGGGTAACAAGGGCTGCCTTCCTGACTGTAACGGTATCCGTCATAGTTGTAATTCCAACGCATGATGGAAGTTGGATTCTCAGGCTCCACAATTAATGGGCCATCTGAAACTCCATCCTCACATGGGTAATTGGTATAGTCTCTTCTGAACCCCACTCGCACCACGTAGATGGCCCCGGGTTCCATTTCAGTAAGTCGTTTTAAGTCTATGGTATATCGATTCCATTCATCAACCATGGCATCATCAGGTGGAAGGATTTCTACTTTTTCCTGGTGAATGATTCTTCCGACCTGTTCCAGGTAATAGGATCGATCATTCAGCCTGTTGTTTTGTAAATATTGAAGGACATTGTTTTCATATACTTTAAATATTTCTACATCAACAGCATACAACCCTATTGCTTCAAAAGGAAAGAAAACATTTTCCTGAAAAGGTGTTATTACTCCATTCCCTACCAACTTCAACTCTGGCTTAACCGGATCAAATTGTATGGGCATTTTAATGTCTTTAGAGAGCGATTTTCCGGATTGGTTTTTTATGTTTTTAGAAATGATCAACGTTTTGGAATCCTGAAATGTCTGCTGGAGGTAAACTGTAACTTTTGATCCGTCAATTCTAATATTTCCTATCTCCTGACCGGGAATGGAAATCAATCCTTCCAGACGTTGGTCAGTTTTCAATAAATCTGAAAAGAATATTGTAACAGCTCTGCTGCTCCTGGATATTTCAAGATCTACATAACTAAACGCACCCACAGGTTGAATCTGAAATGTCTTTTCACCTTTTACCCCCAGATCCGGGTGATCCCAATTTATTGTATAGTCATAAGATGAAGACTTTCTTTCAATACCTTCAATCTGAAAATCATGGACTCTTCCGTTACTACTATGTGCCCATGAGATATTTTCATTCCCTTCAATTGAAGCAAATATGGGTTCAATAAATGATGATTCTACCCAATCACTTGTGGTTAATGTCCCTTTTATAGATGCCCCGTCCTGGGTGTATATGAATTGATTTTTGATATTCATACTCATTTCTAATTCCCTGGTCTCAAATGGTATTTCAAGTTTTCCAATGCCAGAAGGAAGCTCGACTTTGAGGATGTATTGCTGACCATAATCCAGTGTCTCTTCCGGATAAAAACCAAATGTTCTGTCTGACACCTTTTTTAATTCCCCATTCATAGAAGGTCGGATTTCATAAACC
>JABDLO010000064.1 GCA_013002995.1 Saprospiraceae bacterium
AATACCTCCTTCCGGAATAGAGGGAACGAAAAGCCCTTTTATTATTGATCCTATTGAAGGCCCTATGAGGATGGCTGTTGTGATAAAACAAAAGCTCATGGTTAAAACCAGAACAATGAGAAACTTCTCAATGATTTTATATACGCCAATATAAAGAAGGATAAAAGCAACGACACCGATGCCAATTGCTATAATATTATTTGCTCCAAGTGTGAAAAAAGTTACCCCAAGCACACCCCCGGATATATTGCCGGCTTCATAGGCTGCATTGCCGATTAAAATAGCAGAGAGTACAAGAATGGCTGCCAACCATTTGCCGAAAGGATGAGAAATATTATTCCTCAATGCTTCTCCTAATCCCGATCCTGTAATGATGCCCAGACGGGAAGCCATCTCCTGTAATAAAATGGTCGCAAGAGTTGAAAAAAGCAATGCCCATAACAAGGTATGACCATGACGGATTCCGGCTAGCGTACATACGGTAACCGTTCCCGGACCGATAAATGCAGCTGCCACGAGGCTGGCAGGACCTATGTTCTTTAATCGATTGATCAACTATCTATATGATTTTCCGTTATTAACAGAAACAAGATAATATAAATAACCAGATACGGGGAAGAGATTAAGCGGACAGATTAATTGGATAAAATGGATTACTAAAAGAAATTGTTGTAAATTTCTCTTCGTTGAATTAGACATAGGTTTCAGATTGGATAATAAATGAAATATTTCTATTACATACTTGGTTTGTTCATTCTTCCGGTTGCACTGCAAGGTCAAAGTGTAGATACACAGTTTGGGAAAAACAGGGTGCAATTCCACGATGATTTTAAAGCCTGGGATAAATACGAAACTGAAAACTTTGTTGTTTACTGGTACGGAAAGGCAAGAAATGTTGCACGGGCAGTAGTTCCTATTGCGGAATATTACCACGATGAAGTGCAGAATATCCTCGAGCACCGGATGAATGATAAAATCGAAATTCTGGTGTACACTGATATCTCTGACCTCAACCAGTCCAACATCGGAAATGATGACACCTGGACCAGTAAAAGTGGGGAGACTAAGATCGTAGGAAATAAGATGTTTGTATATTTTGATGGAGATCATCAACATTTGAGGGTTCAGCTCAGAGAAGGAATTGCCTCAGTGTATATGTCTTCCATTTTATTCGGGTCCAACTTTCAGGAGATAGTACAAAATGCGGTGTTGCTTCATTTGCCTGACTGGTATAAGCTTGGAATCATATCTTATGCAGGAAGCAATTGGGATTATCTGATTGAAGACGAACTGAGAGATCTGTTGCAAAGAAAAGATGATTACTGGGATTTTGAAAAATTGGCCGATGAACATCCCAGGGCAGCCGGTCATTCTATGTGGTACTTCATCAGCCAGTATTACAGCCCATCTTCAATCCCCAATCTTTTATACCTCACCAAGATATCAAGAGATCTAAGAGAAAGTTTTCTGTATGTGTTATCTGAAAACCGGGAAACGGTCTATCGGGAATGGGAGCGATTTTTCAGGGAATACTTTAATGCAGAAAGAGATGCTTACAAGGCGCCTGCATCAGCTGCTGAATTGGATCTTAAAAATAAACCATACGTACCGATCAGTAAATTGAGAATGAGCCCTGATGGCAGCATCCTGGCTTATGCCTATAATGACATAGGTAAATACAGACTCGTCGTAAGAAACATGGAATCCGGAGAAGAGAAAACCATATTTAAATACGGATTCAAAAATGCGATCCAGGAAACAGATTATAATTATCCACTCGTTGCCTGGCACCCCAACAACCAGGAAATAAGTATCATCTATGAGCACAGAGATATTATTTATTTAAGGAGGATACAAATCGGCTCCGGTGAATATATTGAGCAGATCATACCTGAAGAAATACAAAGGATATACAGCCTAAGTATAGTAGATGATGAAAATTATGTGTTCTCGGCTTCTACAGATGGTTATTCTGATCTTTATGAGTACGATGCAAAGTTCAGGACGGTAAACCGTATTTCCAATGATTTCTATGATGACCTGGATGCTCATTATGTGACGTATCAGGGAAGGAAAGGAATCTTGTTTTCATCTAATCGTACAGACAATTTTTTCGAGGAACTAAAGATGGACACCATTCTGCCTCTGGATAATTTTGACATTTTCTTTTATGATCTGGAGAAGGATAATAAGGTTATTGAACGGTTGACAGAAACTCCTAAAATCAATGAAAGAAATCCATTCCTGGTAGGCAATGATGAATATATATCCTACCTGGCAGATCAAAGTGGTATTATAAATACGTATGCACTTGATCCACTTTCAGGAAGAGGATACTCTATCAGCAACCTGGACCGGAACATCATCATACATCATGGAATCATCAATTCAGATCAATACATATATAGCCTCTACAGAAATGGGGCATACAGGATTTACATTGAGGAGAAAGATTGGAGTCGCCCTGTAAGAGCTACCTATACTCCGTTACAGAAAATACTCATGGAGGGTGATTTGCCTACTCCTTTGATCATTGAAGAACCGGAGGATCGCGGGGAGATGAAAGATGAGTACATGTTTGTCACGGAATTCGAGGATCCTGAAGTGATTCCGGAATTGAAAGACAACAAACCCAATGAAAACATCATCAGAGACCTTCAAACTTCAGAAGAACTTTACAATCTTTCTGATAAACCAATAGTTGAGTTGAGGGCTCCAAGGGTGACTGCATCCAGAATAAAATTCAGAATTGATAATTTCACTACTAAGCTGGATAATCAGGTATTATTTGAGGGACTGGAATCTTACACCGGCGAGCCCAACCAACTGGATTATAATCCAACAGGTCTGTTATTGAAAGCCACCATAAAAGATTTGCTCGAAGATTATTCAATTGAAGGTGGTGTTAGGATTCCGACTACATTTGATGGTACTGAATACTTCCTTGTATTTGATGATAAAAAGAAGCTAATCGACAAGAGGTACGCCATTTATAGAAAGACGAATACAGATTTTTCTGATGACAATGTCTTCCCGGCACAGCGGACTAAAAAGAATGCTCTACTGGGGATGTTCCAGTTAAGGTATCCATTTGATATTTATCGGTCCTTGCGACTCACTTCTACATTGAGATTTGACAAGTATTATTTCCAGGCAACTGAAAATCAAAATTTAAATGAGCCATTCAACAATGAAAAGAGGCTTGGATTGAAATTGGAATATGTCTATGACAACACCATCGATATAGATGAGAACTTAAAGCATGGTACGAGGTATAAAGCCTGGGTAGAGGCCATCAATCAATTCAATTTTGAGCTTTCAGACGGATTTAATGTAGACTTTTCCACTGGATTTACGACGGTGATTGGGGTTGATTTCAGACATTACATTCCATTCCTGGAGCACAGCATCATTGCTTTCAGGGCTGCCGGCAGCACCAGTCTTGGGTCCGATAAGATCTTGTATTACCTGGGAGGAGTTAATGGATGGGTATTCCAGCGGTTCAATGAAGCTACTCCAGTCCCTGATCAGGAGACATTTGCTTTTAAGACGGCTGCCAATCAATTGAGAGGTTTTAAGCTCAACATCAGGAACGGGGGAAGTTTTGGATTGGTCAATACAGAAATCAGATTTCCATTGTTCAAGTACCTCAAGGGTCGCAACATCAGATCATCATTCTTGAGAAACTTCCAGCTGGTATTGTTTTATGACGCCGGCTTGGCGTGGCATGGAGTAAGTCCATTCAGTGAACGGAATCCATTGAATACACAAGTTATTTCCAGTCCTCCGGTCATTGAAGTAGAAGTTGATTTCTTCAGAGATCCACTGGTAATGGGATATGGTGCGGGACTTCGTGCTAAGTTGCTTGGATATCACCTGAAACTGGATTATGCCTGGGGTATTGAAACCAGGAAGGTAACCGATGGTATCTTTTACTTTGCTTTAGGTACGGACTTTTAGTCTATTAGTTTCTCTACCACTTCTTTCCAGGATTCGATGATGTCTACACCGATGGCATTGTACTTTATCTGTTTTTTCTCGATCATTTCTTTGAGCTGTTGCTGTCGATCGGAAAGCAGGTAGGTAATGTCTCCTCCACGAGCAATTTCTGAATTGGCCAATAGTTGCTGGTGGTGGGTCATAGGGAGTGCACGGTATGGTGAATGGTATAGGTAGTATTTTGATTCTTTGTCCTTCCTAAATTTTCCAGTCCTTTTAACGGGTGCGTCTTTGCTTTTAATGGAATTGCTGAAGACTACATCAGCACAATTGCCTTTGCGGGCTGATTGTATTAAATGATCAGTAGAGATCACATTGGGATCATAGGTGACCTTAACCACTTCATTTCCATTCATGAATCCGGCTTCCGTTTCTACCACTCCTGGGATGGTGGCCATGTGTTTCTCGCCAGACCAGTAACAATACATGCCCAGGACGACTTCTTTTTGTTGCTGATTGCTGTATTCTCTGTTCATCAATTTGAGATATTCGGGAATGGCCTT
>JABDLO010000070.1 GCA_013002995.1 Saprospiraceae bacterium
ATTATAATCATAGATGAAGAGGTTCATTTTCGTATTCAAACATGAACTACCTCAATGACAAGTACTTCCATCTCGTTGTCCTCTGGCAGATATCTCTCATCAGCTCGATATCCTGGAATGCCACAGATATTTCCGTCATTAGAAATTAACACGAAGATTCCGGACTTTTTAATGTTTGGGATCTTCAAGTCTTTAATAAACTTGGATACTTTTTTAGATTTTCCATTCATACCAGAGGGACAAAATTTATCTCCTGGCAACCAAGTTCTTAATCTTAGTGGAAATTTCACTTTTGTAGGACTTAAAGTGATATAACCTTCTTTCTGATTATATTGGGTAGAATCACATGAAGTAATAACAATCTGAATACCCTTATTGATCAAG
This sequence comes from Saprospiraceae bacterium, assembly GCA_013002995.1. Taxonomy (GTDB): domain Bacteria; phylum Bacteroidota; class Bacteroidia; order Chitinophagales; family Saprospiraceae; genus JABDLO01. Next base: position 385 of record JABDLO010000070.1, read on the forward strand.
AATGTTCCTTCTTGAGGGATTACCAGATCAGTATAAGTTTCATCACTTTTTTGCTTGATGAGTAATTTCCCTCGGTCCAGGTTGATGATATAGTCTGGTGTATTAAATGTTGAGCCGATACAGGAAGAAACAATATCTTCCACCTGATGCAGGTTTACTCCATATTGCTGAAGTAAGTGATACAATAAGGTATTTCCTTCACTAAAGGCTGATAAAAATTCTAAATTGACAATAGTGATATCTCGATCTTTATGGATGTGTTTTTTCCTAATATTGTGGATCAACTCCTTTAATAAGTTATAATCCGAACTGACTTTCTCAATGGTGTGATTGATGCGTTTATCAATATTAGGATTAAGCTTTTCGACCTCCTTTAAGAATTCATTTCTTATGATATTCCTTACATATATGTTGAGCTCATTGCTTACATCCTGCACAAATGGAATTTCGTGCTCAAGGGCATAATTTTCAATTTCAACTTTTCTGAATTGAAGAAGTGGTCTGACCAGGGGAGGGTCAATCACCTTCATCCCTGATAACCCTTTAAGGCCTGTACCTCTCATTGCATTGATAAAGAAAGTCTCATTGTTATCTCCCATATGATGGGCAGTAGCAATATAATCAGACTTGGTTTTCTCCATCAATTGATATAATCCTTTGTATCTGAAAGATCTGGATTCTGATTGAAAATTACCTGATTCATGACAAAACTGAATACAATGAAACGCAATGCTATGCTTCTTGCAATATTGATTAATAAAGTGGCTGTCTTGTGTAGATTGGCCATTTCTCGTAAGATGATCTACATGGAACACAATTAAAGTACAATCAATCTGTTGAAGTAAGTGAAGGAGTACCATTGAATCCATTCCTCCGCTACAGCTGAGGATGATTTTCTTTCCTTCAAATAATGAAAAATTATAATGTAAAAACCTATCAAACATTATCTTTACGTCAATCTAAAATGATTCAACAATGATAAAGAGTAATAATTGGCTAAAATACATGTTAATTTCATGCCTCTTCATAGTAATGTCCTGTAATGGGAATAAATCTAAAACCATATCTGTGGAAGAGGAAATGGCAGCTGCAGGTCTTACGAAGGAATCAGATATAACTTTTGATACAGAAGATATAGCATCCATGCATGCAGGAGCCAAGGCAATCCTTGAATTTAGATATAAAGAACAAGGAGTAGATCCAGTAGCAAGCATAGAGATGGATAGATGGTATTATCAATTCATTGCAACGGGTTCTCGTATAGAGCCTGTCCAGGACGGAAGATGGATAGACTTCTATCCTGACTTGTCATATGAATATGGCGATGAGAACGGTGTTAAAGGAAAAGGAAAATATCATTACTCTATAATGAGTAGTATATTATTAATTGTAGATAATGACCCTACTGTGAAACCAAACGAGTATGATGCCAAACTTAATGGACCTGTACTGGTATTGGTAGGAAAACCAACTTACAAGGATAATCATATGCAGATGAAGTTGCAGCAGGATTACCCTAAAGAACCGGTTAATGCACAATAATGATCGGGTAGGAGTTTACCTGCATCTTAGGTGATCTTGTCGTGATTGAAACAAAATAAACCCCATCTTTTAGATCAAGATTCAGCTTAGTCCGATATTCAACAGGTCTTTTGGTGGTCACCAGTTTTCCTGTTCTATCATAGATTTTCACTTGATCAATTAAATAATCGTTTTCAATGATTATATAATCTGTCGCTGGGTTGGGATAGATCTTAGCTGAGTTTTGAGTCTGATCTATTTCTTCAACTGAAGTATTTAGAAGAATTGTAACAGTATCTGAGGAAATAGAACACCCTGTAAAATCTTCTATTAGAGCATAATATAATCCCTGATCAAGGTTGGAAATACTCGGCCCTGTGCCAATTGATTCTATTGAATCCACATTGAACCACATGATCTTATATGGATCATTTCCGCCAGTGGGGAAAACTTCAATTTTTCCATCTACCATTGACATATTTGTTACATCTGAAACATTGATGGAGGTGATTTCAAGTGGAGCAGGGGTAGGTAGTTCAACTTCAGAAATTGAGATTTGACCTATTGAATCAGTAATGGTTACAGCATAGGCTCCTTGTGAAAGAGAATCCAAGATGCTCGTCGTATCTGATGTAGACCACACATAACCGTAAGGGGGTATCCCTCCTTGAATTTTAACACTCAATAGACCATCCATTGTATCTCTGCATAAGGAAATAGGCCGATCTATTTTTATATCTACAATGAGTGTATCTTCTGGCAAGTAGGTGGTTGTATTCCATAGCCTGAAAATGGATCTGTCTCCCTGGTTCCCATCTGCACCATTTCCGATCATAGCTGCACCATAAATAGTATTGTCGCCATCATCATTATTGCCAGGCGTCCATTCAACTATCCATTCAGTAATTCTATCATTGTCAAATTCTTTTGCAGGGGAATGACCGATATAATTTCTTTGCCTTGCTCTTTTGATGAGTGTTTTTTCATCTTCCGATCTCCATTCTCCGGCGTTGCTGAGGTCAGATTCAAGACCGACAAGTTGAAACCCTGCTCTTACGGCATCGTTTTCAGGATTTTTTATAAGAACGCTTAATTCATATGATTGACCTGCAATGGTAATTTCCGGTATACCTATTACCTCAAAAGAACCACTTAAGTTGTTATTGGCATTTCTATGGCATTCTGTGCAAGCACCGTCCAATGGAGCCCTGGTATATCCACCATTAGGAGTAGTAGGGTGTTGTGATGAATTTCCCAGCAGCAGGATTGTTGCTGTTAGAATGAGAAATAAGTAAGAATACTTCATTTTCTTGATTATGTAAATGAAGTTATAAATATAGATCGTAAACAGGTTCCATTATTCATGGTAAACAACCATTAATAGATTGTTTCTACTCGAATAAAGATTCTACGAATGCCATTCTATTAAAGACTTGTAGGTGATCCATTCCTTCACCTACTCCGATGTATTTAATTGGTATTTTAAATTGATCAGAGATCCCTAGAATGACACCGCCTTTAGCTGATCCATCAACCTTAGTAAGTGCCAGAGCAGTTACATCAGTGGCAGCAGTGAAGTGATTGGCTTGCTCAATCGCATTCTGGCCTGTGGTAGCATCGAGCACAAGTAAAACCTCATGTGGAGCTCCTGGCATTTTCTTGTCGATTGAATTCTTGATCTTAGTAAGCTCCTTCATCAGGTGCTTTTTAGTATGAAGTCTTCCTGCTGTATCTATAATGGCGACGTCATGATCGTTATTCATGGCGTATTGGACAGTTTCATAGGCAACAGCTGCAGGATCAGTATTCATCCCTTTGGAGTAGAAATCAACTTCTGCTCTGTCAGCCCATATTCCCAATTGTTCAACTGCGGCAGCTCTGAACGTATCCCCGGCTCCAAGGACGACCTTTTTTCCTCTTTTCTTATACTGATGAGCAATTTTTCCGATTGTTGTTGTTTTACCTACACCATTTACTCCAACGACCAACAAAATATGAGGTAAATTGTCTTGAGGAAAAGTAAAATCTTCAAGATCATCTGTATTATTTTCATCGAGGATGGTAACGATCACATCTCTCAATATAGAATTGAGCTCAGACGTATTTAAGTATTTATCTTCAGCTACTTTCTCTTCCAGCCTTTCTATGATTTTTATCGTTGTGTCTAATCCTACATCTGCAGATATCAGTATCTGTTCCAATTCATCTAGAAACTCTTCGTCCACTTTAGCCTTGCCGGCTACTGCCTTGGAGATTTGAGAGAATATATTGGTTTTAGTTTTTTCTAATCCTTTATCAAGATCTTCTTTCTTTTCCTTTGTAAAAAACTTTTTAAAAAAACTCATGAATAGATATTAATAGGTGAGGTGTAGGTATAGAAGTTATTTAAGACTATGTCGACTTCTGAAGGTAACTGCCTGGAAGCCAAGACGAAGCTCTTTTTATGTTTCGTATGTGGAATATCCGAGACCTAAAAAAGCTGAAGTATTGGCTTTTAGTGAGTTGTCTGGAAGTGTTGAAATAGTTTTAAATCACTTCATAAAACTAAAATAGGCTCCTTGAATAACAAGAAAGCCTATTATTTATATTTCTTCAGTCAGAAATTACTTTTTATCAGCAAAGAATTCTTTAACCTTGTCTTTGTGGACCATGGTTTCTTTATAAGTGTATTTTCCAGATACAGGATCCTTAATACTCTTAACTACTTTTACGAAATCTCTTCCTGACCCTTTATTTTGAGCCCTTTGAGCTACTCTTGCGTTTTTAGATACTTTAGCCATGATTACTTAATTTCTTTGTGAACGGTATATTTTTTCAAGATAGGGTTGTATTTTTTCAACTCCAACCTATCAGGTGTATTTTTTCTATTTTTTTGAGTAACATATCTTGAAGTGCCTGCCATTCCACTGGTCTTATGCTCTGTGCATTCCAGGATGACTTGAATTCTGTTACCTTTTGATTTCTTTGCCATGGTGACTTACTGTTTTACTGTTCTTATTACAATTTTACGCCGTGATCAATTCCTTTTTTCTCTAATTTTTTCAAATAAGCGTACAATCCAAGCTTATTGATGGTTCTTAGAGCATGGGAAGAAACTTTAAGCGTTACCCATTTATCTACTTCAGGTATATAAAATCTCTTCTTCTGAAGATTAGGGAGAAATCTCCTCCTGGTCCTTCTATTAGAGTGAGAAACATTGTTTCCTGTTATAGGACCTTTCCCTGATAGTTCACAAAATCTAGACATAGCTAATATCTTTTTCTTTCTTATTAGTGACTCCGGAAGGGTTCGAACCTTCAACCTCCTGATCCGTAGTCAGGTACTCTATCCAGTTGAGCTACGGAGCCAGATAATCACCTCAAATTAAAAATGAGTTTCGACATACATTTTCGAAACGAGGTGCAAAGATAAACTTACTTTTTTAATCTGCAAGTGATTGTTTCTTATTTTTTTTATCCTTGAGGCGATTATATATTAAAAGAAATATAATATTTAATTGCTGGATATTCATCAATTTTTTACCAATATAGCCTTAGTGACAATTTCATCACTATTGTAAATTCTCACAAAATAAATACCGGTCGGCAAGTAATTGGGGATATCTATTTCTCGCTCTCCAAACAGTTCTGCGTAAAATCGAGAGGAAAATACTGTTTTTCCTGCTCTATCAATCATATCCATCGTGTAAACCTTTATTTCGTCAGCTGTGTAGCTTACTTTAATGGTCTGCTGATTATATGAAATATTACTAATTGATAGTGGTTTAGCTTCCGGCCCACATAGACTTGATAATTGAATCATTGCACCGAATGTATTTAACCTGGTGCCAGAGCTGGTTGTTCCTATGAGTTCTTGGATGGGATCAGAACCTTTCATGATTGCCTCCTTGACCGTTAAAGCAGCGGCAGCAGGATCTGACAAGGTTAAATTATAAAAGGTTTCACATTGTACAGAGTAAAGAAGTGAAGCTGCCCCAGCTACAAATGGTGTCGCAGCAGAAGTTCCTTCAATAGCGCGATAACGATCACCTAAAGCCAATGAAACAATAGCTACCCCTGGTGCACCGATATCTATATATTCAAAATTGTAACCCGATCTGAATCTTTGATCGTTGGGATCTGTAGAATTGACCATAAGAAGATATCTACTATTACATGTACTCGGCATATCACCATTATTCTCAATATTGATATCTCTATTGGTTGTTGCGTTGATACTTAATATCCCGACGGATCCCATAAGGTCATAACTTTGACACCAGATTGGATGATCTTCAGCCCATTCATCATCAAGGCCTCCAGAATAATTATTCACCACAATGTATGCACCTTCATTTCCATTGGTGTCATTATACCTCTTACGTAAATTGTATAGGTAATCCGCAGATCTTATTACACCACTTTTCGTTTCGACCCCACTGATCAATAATATCTTGGATTTCCAATTCATACCCGCTATTCCAATACCGTTGTCACCCTTTGCTCCTAATATACCTGCGACTGCTGTCCCATGAAAAGACCTTTCATGAACATCATTACCTGAAATTATATTAAGGCCTTGATAATCATCGACATAACCATTATTGTCATCATCGATTCCATTTTCAGGAATTTCTTTCTGATTGATATATAGGTTGGGAACCAGGTCTTCATGCGAACTATCAAATCCGTCATCTACAACTGCAATTACAGGTATTCTTCCTCCAAGATCTTCGCCACCTGTGGTCTGACTCCATGCTTTAAAAGCACTTATTTGGTTTAGTGACCATTGTTCTCCAAGTCTTGGGTCGTTAGGTTCTAATCTTGGAGTCACATAATGATCATATGTAACGTACAAGCTACCAGATGATTCAAGATTCTCCTTTATTTCTTCAAGGTTGTCTTCATTTAGATTTGTGATTAAGTGGGTATTCAGTGATTCTGAAATGGTCTGGAGCGACCACTTTTGCTGTAATCTAAATGATGAGGACTTATCAAGAAATTTAACAATCACATTTTCGTCGCCCTGAACTATCAGCTGATTAGGGTGATATTTAGATTGCGAAGTTATAGTGGAACACGCATAACACATCAATATCAGCAACAACCATATTAATTTATAGTGATTTATGCAATGTTTTAAAATATTCATACGCTAATAAATTTCTAATGCCATACCAGGAGAACATTTCTCCGTCTACAATTTTTATCTGATCAGTATTATAATTAACGTCCAATTCATCTATATGTTTCTGTGAGAATGGAAACGGTTCTGATGAAAGGAATATATAATCAGGATTATGACTCAGTATTTCTTCCCATGAAACCTCAGGATATCTTTTTTTATCCTTAAATATGTTGATAAACCCTGCTTCTTCTATCATATGATTGATGTAGGTGTCACCACCAACAGACATATATGGATTTCTCCAGATGATATAAGCTACCTTATTTATGTTTTTGTATTTTGTATTCTCGACCCTGTTTTTTTCTATATCAAGACAAAGTCTTCTTAAGGAATTCAATTTGAATATATCAGCCATTTCATTCATAAATGAAATGAGAGAATCTGTATCATAAATATCTGAAACGTAAACTGGAAAATGCTTAGCAAGCTCTACATAATCATCGTACGTGTTTTCTTCTTTATTCAGAATGACGATGTCTGGATTGAGCTCAATAATTTTATTGATATTCAGGTGTTTGGTTCCTCCTACTTTAGGAATAGAAGACACCAGCTCATGAGGATGAATACAAAACTTAGTCCGGGCTACAACGCTATGAGGTGAACAACAATGGATAAAGGTTTCTGTAAGAGAAGGTACTCCGCTGAATAAAGTCTTAGGAGTTTTAGTAATAAGGATTGGATTACCTGCTTGGTCGATCCATTTACTTCGCATCGACAATAATTAATTTCTCTTCAGAAATAGCCATTCTTGAGATGTTTTTTATGCCCAGTGATTTAAGATCATCTACTTTTTGCCATTGAGCATTAACGCCACGGTCAACATACCTGAGAAGTTCACTACCATTACCCATGATGATTGAACCATCAGGTAATATCTCAAAATCTTCCTTTCCAGACGGGGTAGTAGTGAGGATCTTAACTGTACCACTTTCAGGATCCATTTTTTTAAGGTACCAATCTTTGGTTGAAAGTTTATGAACAAATATGATTTCTCCATTTTGGTTGAGTCTGAGGCAACGTCCGATATTTTTAAGAATTATATTATAATTCCCTGTCTCAACATTAGCTATTGCCATACTTATCGGGTTTGTGACAAGAAATAATGCCACTTCTTCTTCTGATAACCAGAGATGGTAACCTACATTATCAAGGTCTTCAAGTAATCTGCGACCATAAGAAGAACGATCAACAGGATATAACCATAACGATTGATCCCTTCCATTTCTTTCTATCCTGACCGTAGAGAAAAACCTCGGATCTGGAGAAAGTGTAGGAGAAAATTCACTTTCAATGGTATTGGTCACCCTGTACAGTCGTTTGGTCAGGATATTGAGCTTTGCAATTTCCGTCAAAGTATCATTGTACATGTTGGTTGAAAAGTAAACCTCATATCTATTGAAGAATGAAGGTTGATTATTGTAACCATTTGCATTGAATGAAGTCAGGTATGCCGGGTTATTCAAGTAAAGTGAATCACCTTCCAGTTCAAAATCAAATGAAAAAATAGAAGTTGATGGCATCTGTCCATAATTAAACTGGCAGGTCATCACAATTAATAAGAAAGAGAATAAGTATTTCATTGTTGCGGAAAGATAATTAAACCTTGGGTTTATAGAAAATTCGATATCAATCTACATCAGCACCTTTGAATATTCTGTTCCAGCGAATTCCCTCCGAGATATTACCATTCTTAGTACTAAACCATACAAACAAAGGTTTTCCTACAATATGGTCATGTGGAACAAACCCCCACATTCGACTGTCTTCAGAATTATGTCTGTTATCACCCATTGCCCAATAGTAGTCCTGCTTAAAGGTATAGGAAAGGGCTTCCTCTCCATTGATCAATATTTTACCTCCTTTAATCTCTAGGTCATTGTCTTCATAGACGTTTATGATTCTTTTATAGAGTGCAATATTGGTAAGATCAAGATCGATGGATTCTCCCTTGGCTGGTATCCAGATTGGGCCATAGTTATCTATACTCCAATTGGGGAAATTAGAAGGATCATGTGGAAATAAATTGACCGGATCCGGGGCATTTCCATTGACAGTTATATTTAATGCTGGATCAAGAGCCCTCAATTTATTTACCTGATCGGGATCGAGAACGTATCCCCTTGCAAACTGATCCGCCCAGGTATCGAATTTTTCATTGGCTTCATACTCTTCAAGACGTCTATTTAGAAGATCTGAAGAGATGGTTAAAGGGCCTGTAGTTTCAAATTTATAGTTGAATTGTACGTGCTCGGGAAAAGGTTGAGCCTCATCATTAATAAATATTTCCCTGTTCCTAATCTCAAGCATATCACCGGCAGTGCCAACACATCGCTTAATATAATGGTCTCTTTTATCGATGGGTCTGGTAATGATTTCCTGATTATTAACCAGACTCCTCAGTTGTGGGTCACTAGCAAGGTATAGTGCTTTGTTTCGTCCTACTTGTCCTACACTGTAGGAGCGAGCTGATGTAAGGTAAATAGAATCGCCTACGGGCCAGTTGAAAACAAATGGCTTATTCCGCTGAACAGGTTGTAAAGCAGGTAATCGGTAGAAAGGAAGATTTGGTTTTTCAATGTATGATTCTGTATTAAAGAAAGGGACCCTATTATGTAATAGGGGCACCATTAAAACTGTTTTAGGAGTCCTCAGCCCGTAATGTGCTTTGGATACGAAAAGGAAGTCACCTACTTTTAATGATCCTTCCATAGAAGGTGTAGGAATAACATAAGCCTCAATCAGAAACATTCTGATGAATGCTGCAGCAAAAACTGCAAATACAATGGACTCTACCCATTCTCGCATGAAACCTTTCTGATATGGATTGTTTTTAACCAGTTTCTCTAATTCTACGGCTCTGCCTTTTTCCTTGGCCGTCTTAATCTTATCTACATATTCAGATTCTCTGTTTAGAATTGGTCCCAGGTATTTGTCATCAGATTTGGCGATCTTAAAGAAAATAGCAGGTGCATAAATTACGGCAGCTGCACTATGGATAAATCTGTACTTCCCGAAAGACCTCACAAGGTCTACAGCCATACCGGCATATATGAAGATATTAACGATGGGTAGCAATAGTAGCCATGCCCACCATTTAGGTCTTCCGATAATGGTACACCATTCTGCAAAATTCACCCCTGGTATTAATCCCTTTACTGCATCAACATTGGCCTTAGGAAAGAGCATATACAGGCT
>JABDLO010000071.1 GCA_013002995.1 Saprospiraceae bacterium
TTTCGGGAAGGCATTGGGTGCATATGAATCCATTGAAGAACGTAAAATGCAGGTTTGGTCCAATCCGGAGGAAGGGTATCATTCAGGAATCATCGAGCGGGTAACAGAAGAAAGCCTATCATTGAGAGACTACGAAGATAAAGTATGGACCATTGATATTTCTGACACCTGGATTGCACCGCCGGTTATGCTGGAATCAGGAGAAAGGATAAAATTATTGGGTAATAAACGAGGGAGTTCAACTTTTCAAGCCGACGAAATAAGACCTTGGGGAGGAGGAAAAAGAATGGGCAATAAATCGAATCGCTGACCTACTTTGGGTAAAATACCTGAATTGCTTTAGGAAGAACCTGTACTTCAATGGGTGTATGACCTTCTACTTGACCGTCGATATTTAGAACGGTATCATCTTGAGGTGTAATAGAAAAAGATCGAACCTGGTGATATTCTATCAGCGGACTATCAATGTGCCTTCCATCAAATATTTTGGTGAACAAACCAATTAATTTTCTCCTTTGAGCCTGGCGCAATAAAATGACATCAATCAAGCCATCATCGAGTATGGCCCTGGGAGCAACTTTCATCCCATTTCCTGAGTATATCGTATTACAAGCGAGAAAAAAAGAAAATGAACCTTCGATTTCCACATCGTCAAGGATAATCTTTACCTGCCAGTTAGGGTTTCTGATGATTTCATAAAGAGCAGCAAGATTATATCGTTGTCCACCGACCTTTCTCCATTTTTCTGCCAGGTTGTTGATGGTTACCGATATTCCCCAGCCTACAATGTTATAGGCATGTCTTATTCCATCTTTCATTTTGATTTCAGCAAGGTCAATCGACTTAAGGTTTCCCTCTTTAATGATCCTGATGGCTGATTGAGGATCAAGGCAATTCAGATCATGCATAAAAGAATTGCCGGTTCCACCCGGAATCAGGCCAATAGGAATTTTCATACCATCCTCACGATCCATCATTCCATTGATCACTTCATGCATCGTCCCATCTCCTCCCATAGCAATGGCCGCACTGAAAGGTTTTAAATCCTCCTCTTTCATGATAGAATAGGGATGACCCTTGAATTCAGTGATGCGAATATCAGAATCGGGAAAGTCTATTTTCAATTGATCAACAATACGGCTATTTTTTCCCCGGCCACTGACAGGATTGAGGATTATCAGGTAATATTTATTGGATTGATTCAAGATTTAGGTATCAATTTAGTTCAAAGCTAATTTTTATCCTTTGTAGGAAAGAAAAAATTACCCTTTCGGGTAGGAAAAGGCAGATAAGCTCCTTATAGATTTGGGGAAAAAGCAGATGCGCCTTCATATAATTTATACAATTTCACTTTTGTTATCAACAGCTTCTCTATTTAGCCAGACTAATGAATGGACAGGAGGAGGTGGAGACAATCTATGGACCAATCCATTAAATTGGTCTTTGGGACATACCCCATTACCTACAGAATCTGTAGAAATCGGAGGAATTTACAGTGTAACAATTCCTACAGGGTCGAATATATCAATCTATGAGTTGCAATCCTCTGCAGACCCATTTACCATACAATCTGGTGCAACATTGAATATTGAATATTTTTTTAACCATCTTTCTGGAGGAAAGTTGATTAATAATGGTCAGATCAATATCACTTACGCCAATAATCTGGGAGTTAACCTTTTTGGAACTCTCATTAATAATGGAGATATCGACTTATTAAATTCTTCTACGTACGGCATCATTGTTAAAGAGGCTCAGCTCATCAATAATGGAACTATCGATATTATAAACTCAGCTTCAGTCGCGATTTTTTCTGGTAATGTTCCTATTGTAGGTTATTCTAGAAAAATAACCAATAATATAGGAGGGTTGATCAATATTGGAGATATCGAGGATGATGCCATATGGTTAAATGATACTTTAATTAATCACGGATCAATAATTATAAACGATGTTAATAGACACGTGACAAATGTTCCTGCCCAGGGAATATATATAGACGTAGATGGAAATCTTGAAAACCACGGTTCACTGATCATTACTGATGTGGATGACGATGGGATTACAAACCATAATAGAATAACTAATATGGCAGGAGGAGAAATCCTTATATCTACATTTGACAGATACGGTATTTACAATGATGCGTTCTGGTATAATTACGGGTATTTAGAGATATCAGGAAGTATATCCTCTGATGGTGACCCGGGCATATATCTGGATAATCGTTTTGATAATGAATCAGGAGGTGAGGTAGTAATAGATGGAAATTATTTTATTGATGATGGGGTTGATTGCAACCTTGGCACTTTTTACAATAAAGCAGGAGCAAGCCTGGAAGTTAAACAGGTAACAGTTTATGGACTCAGGGTCGATGGGGGTAATTTTGACAATGACGGAACAATTATAATTTCAGACATTACTGAACAATTTGCTTATGGAATTGAATGTCTGACCAATTTTTGGAATGATGGAGCTATTACTATGGATGACATAAAGGGTGGAATAAGAGCTGCCGGATTTTCATTTGAGAATAATGGTTCCATTACAATGACCAACATGAAAGGCACCTGTTTAAAAACAGAGGATGAATTTCACAATATGGCAAATGGAAGCGTTGAAATTTCAGGAGTTCCCGGAGAGACGATTGTAGCCGGTATATCTTCTCTTGACGATGCACTCGGGTATAATCCGTTTATCAATGATGGGACCATTGAAATCTCCAATACAGCAATAGCCATTGATCAAAGGGATGGCACCATTGAAAACAATGGTAGTATCACCATATCTGATTCTGACTTTGGTATCAATCAATGGG
>JABDLO010000101.1 GCA_013002995.1 Saprospiraceae bacterium
CTCTCACTTTTAGAATGCTGGATTTCTTTAAGTGTGGCCTATTTTCTCAGTAAGCCACTTTTTAGTTTTATTCTCTCAATATATTCGAAGGCTGATTTCTTAAAAATGCAGAGTTGAAAATACATCCCCAACCCTGCATAACCCCAAAAAACCAATTGAAAACAATTTATTAAGCCAGATTCCACTTTTAGAATGCTGGATTGTTATGATTGTGACGATAAGTTTAAATTAAGGTCACATCTATTTTTCTTATCAATCGTAGATTATCTCAAAAATGCAGGGCGGAATAGAATTCCTACCCTGCATACCCCAAAAAACCAATTGAAAACAATCTAATTTATATATTGCTTCACATCTGAAGCGATAGTTTTAATTCTAAATTCACCCTTATGACGGGAGACTTTTGAGGAAGTCACAAATAGAAATAAATATTTAGGAAAATTTAACGGATGGATAGGAAGACTAAGGAAAGCTTATTGAAAAAAAGAGCAGGGGCACTTTAAAGACTAAAGCACACCCTGCATAACCCCAAAAAACCAATTGAAAACAATTTCTTTAACTCTCTTAATATTAGAAACAATAACCTAAATACTTTGGTTCATTGGTATCTTCGCAAGTCGGAAAGATACAAACTAATATAAAAAACTGAAAAAACTTTAACATTTCAATCTTTATACTATAACATGGTAAAAGCAAAAACTGTTTATTTCTGTACTGAATGTGGTACTGAATCCGCTAAATGGACCGGACAATGTACCGCTTGTAAAAGCTGGAATACGCTTAAGGAAGAAGTCATAAGAAAGCATCAAAATGTAATTGATTCCAATGTATTGGATTTTCAATCGAGCATTCCCAAGCCTATTGATGAGATTCAGGTAGGAAAAACAACAAGGGTATCTGTAACCGATAAAGAATTAACCAGAGTATTAGGGGGCGGAATTGTAAGTGGTTCTGTTATCCTTGTAGGAGGTCAACCTGGAATCGGAAAATCTACCTTGCTACTACAGATTGCGTTGAGTATGGACCTGGATATTCTTTATGTTTCGGGAGAAGAAAGTGAAGAACAGATAAAAATGAGGGCTGAAAGGGTCCCCGGAAATAACCCTCGCTGTCTCATCTACACAGAAACAGATATTGAAAAAATTCTAAAACAAGCCAGGAAATTATCCAGCAAGCTATTGGTTATTGATTCTATACAGACGCTGGCAACAGGAATGATAGATGCTTCTACCGGAAGTATAAGCCAAATCAAAGAATGCACAGCTCTTTTAAGAAAATATGCCAAAGCTTCAGGTACCCCAATTTTCATTATTGGTCACATCACCAAAGATGGTTCAATTGCCGGTCCCAAGTTACTTGAACATATGGTTGATGTTGTCTTACAATTTGAGGGGGATCAGCACCATGAATATCGGATATTGAGGGGATTGAAAAACAGGTACGGATCCACAGACGAAATAGGTCTGTACCGGATGGACCAGGAAGGAATGAAAGAAGTAAACAATCCCTCTGAGTTGCTCATCTCACAATCTGATGAATCACTGAGTGGGTCTGCAATTGCTGCTTCAGTAGAAGGGCAAAGGCCTTTGTTGTTGGAAACCCAGGCACTGGTAACTCCTTCCGTCTATGGAAACCCTCAACGGACAGCAACAGGTCTGGATATGCGGAGATTATCCATGTTGCTAGCTGTACTTGAGAAACGAATGAGGCTTCCGTTTGGGCAGCATGATGTTTTCCTCAATATCGTCGGAGGGTTAAAGATCCATGATCCTGGAGTAGACCTGGCCATGGTGGCTGCTCTCATATCATCTATTGAAGATGCGCCCATACATCGTAAGTACTCCTTTGCCGGCGAAGTAGGATTGAATGGTGAGGTACGATCCATCAGCAGGATAGAACAACGTGTGCAGGAGGCTGCAAGATTAGGATTTGAAAAAATCTACATTCCTACACAATCGGGATATAATAATCAAAACACTGATATTGAAGTTGTCCAGATTGCTCGTGTAGAAAATTTATTCGACGAATTATTTTGACCCTGAGGCCGCAGATTCACTTTTATTATAATCTACTACCAATTGACACATGGTCCTTACACCAAGTGTAAATCCTCCTTCATCAATATAAAAATCAGGTGTGTGATGTGGAGCGGCATCAAATTGACTTACGTCCAAAGGCTTTCCCCCCAGGAAAAAGAAAAATCCCGGTACTTCACGAGCAAAAAACGAGAAATCTTCTGCTCCTGTGATCGGTCTTGTAACAACGATGTTTTCTTCACCTGCAGTCCTTTCTATGGTTGGTAACATGCGGGCTGTAAGTTCAGGGTTATTATAGGTAACAGGATATCCTTTCTGGATGTCAACTTCTGCAACTGCACCAGCTGATTCAGCAATGTTTATGGCTGTGGTTCTTATTTTTTCATGAACGATATCCTGCATATCTGTATCCAGGGTTCTGATGGTACCAATCATTTCGCATTCTTCGGGGATGATATTGGCCCTTACACCACCAGAAATCTTACCTACACTGATGACCGCTGCTTCTTTGGTCAATTCGGTCTGCCTGCTGATGATGGTCTGTAACCCCATAATAATCTGAGAAGATACGGTAATGGGATCCACACCGGTCCAAGGCGTCGATCCATGAGTCTGCTTTCCTTTCACTTTTATTACAAATCGATCAGAAGCAGCCATCATACCTCGTGGCTTATACATGATCTTACCTACATCCAGTCCAGATGAAATATGAAGCCCAAAGAATACATCGATTCCATATTTATCCATTATACCTTCCTTAACCATCAACTCAGCTCCACCTTCTTCTCCTGGAGGGGCTCCTTCTTCAGCAGGCTGAAATACAAATACAATCTTTCCTGTCAATTGATCTTTCATTTCAGTTAATACCTGAGCAGCTCCCATTAATATGGCAACATGAGAATCATGACCACATGCATGCATAACACCGACTTTTTTACCCAGGTATTCTGATTCTACCTTAGAGGCAAATGGTATATCAACCCTTTCTCTCACTGGCAAGGCATCCATATCTGCTCTTAATGCCACTGTAGGACCCGGTCGCCCAGTATCCAATTGTCCAACTACACCTGTATATGCCATTCCTGTTTCAATCTGAAGCCCCAGATTTCTAAGATGCTTGGCGACATATTCAGCAGTCTTGTATTCCCGATTGGATAATTCCGGATTGGCATGAAGGTGCCTTCTCCATTCAACCACCTGGCTTTCTATTGCCTCTGACCTGGAATTAATCATAGTCGTAATATCTCCCTGGGCCTGTATGGAAAATGTAATGAGTATCAATAAAGATAGTTGGATGAATTTCATGATCGAAAATGTATTAGTCAATTAATTATGAAGTATGGTTTCTGATTATCGAGGCAAAAAAATGAATTGAGCCCCGAGTTCACTGAGCACGAATATACAAAGTGAATGAGATGCGTCTTTAAAATTGGATTTAAATTCTTCTACCTTTTCCGGAAAGATGATCTGTTTGGAAACAAATTCTTCCAGACTCGATGCGTGAATGGCCCATTGTGATTGCTCATTTTGAGGTGTAAGCACAATTCCCATATCAAACTCTTGTTGATGTGCAATAAAGATGGGATAGTTACTTACATCCTGATCAAGGATGATATCAGCAGCTTCTGCCATCATTTTCTTGTAAGGCTGGAGCTCCTTGTCCAGCATCAGAAATCTTTCTGACTTGCTCATATCGAGTGTGTTAATAGAACGTAAATAATTTTTAAGATTTTCAATTAAATTATTTCTAATATATTGATTTTCAGTGCCTTGCTTTAGGTATTGTTCATTTTCTTTGCTGGCCAAAGAAAACGAACCAAAAGAAAGGCCACTTTTTCAAAGGAATTTTTAATTTTTTAAAAGAAAAAATTAAAACCGTTCATAAACTTCATTAAAATTTAATAATTTTTCTTATCCATTATTGACGTTATAAGGGGCAAATATAAAAAGAGACCTTGCAAGAATACAAGGCCTCTAATAGTTTATCATTACCCACGATCCATGAATCATCATGAATCTCAGGCGAATATAGAACATTTCTTATAATGCATAAGACAATCCAAGGATAAAGTAAGACTGGTTGTCACTCTCCAGGCCGAATGTCTCTACAGGTGCATTTCTTAAGGCATACTCAATTCCTACTCCAATCCCTTTCCAGGCATTGAATGCAATGCTATTGGTCCATGTGTACTCCCTTAAAGTTGGCTCTGTGCTTGAGTAAGGAAGAAAGCTGGTGAGATTAGTTCTCCATGTAATACCTCCATCGAAGGTTTTACTGTAATCAGCAACCACCTTTGCTCCAAGCCCACTATCAAATTGGTCTAAATCACCAAATACCCAGTGCATATTAAGAGGATGTATTACTACGACCATATTCTCAATAGGTAACCAAGTAACACCCGCTCCGATATCAAGAATACCAGGATTATTGAAATTCTCGAGTAAAGCTGTATTGTATTCACCCAGTGCAGATACTGCCAGTTTAGGACTGATGTTTTTTCCATAAAGAGAAGTGATCCTCAATACATCAGCGATCTTTTCATAGTCAGAGTCTTCACCTCCTTCGGTATCAATATCCAATTTCTGCCACCCTAAGTTGATTGTTCCTGAATTTCTCCAGAACCAACTATCATTTTTTCTATTGGCAAATCCATTAAAAGCTGCAAGAATGGTAGATGAAGTAGAATTAGGATTAGCACCTTTGATCCAGTTATTGAAACTTGAAAGATTAAATCCTAATGTTCCAAATGATCCTGTCTGCCATCCTCCCAAAATTTCTAATTCCTTATTAATGGCATTAACTCGACTTTGTAATGGGGCCAATTGCCCTTGCAATTCAGCAATCTGGGCACTCAATTCACCTTTTTCAGAAGTCAATGCTTCAGCCTCTTGAGCAGAGGTCTCATTTAAATTGGCAATGCCAACCATTAAAATAAAAAGAAGTAAAATATTCCTCATTGTATTGTTTTATAGTTTAAAAATTTATCCTTTGTGTATTTCAATTTTATCACTAGTCATCTTGCTTAAAGGAAGAATGACCTGACTTTTATCTGTATTGATTGTGAGTGATGTGCGGTCTAAATCTATGATCTCTCCTTCTACTCCATCAATAGTGACCATATCCCCTAGCTTAACTTTGTCTTTACTATAAAATGATGCCATAAAATTGGCGATCACATCCTTTGAAGCCAATCCATATCCAATTCCGAAAGCCATAACTGCACCTCCGATTAAGACTGTCAGATTCTGTGATAGGAACTCAATATTAATTTTAGCCTGGGTTAATGCACTCACGAAAACATTGATGAGAAGGAAATAAAATAAAAAGCTGGATATGATTCTTGCTGAAGGAATAGCAAGCGATTTTAAGGTAGTATAGACCAGATTCTTCACTGCTTCTGACATGAGCAACCCAAGGATCAATACGATCAGTGCCACAATAAGGTTAGGTACAAAATTAAATATGTCCGTTACCAATTGCGAGACTGCCGGCATGGCAAGAACATCTGCGGCGGCCACCAGGAAAAACAACATCAGCACATAGTACAGAACCTTAGAAAAGAGTTGACTTAACTTGATCTCAATATTAGATTTCTGGATCATCTCAATTTCATTCAACTTCTCTCCGATCTTATCAATGCCCGCTTTCTCCATGAGCTTTCGTAAAGTCTTGGCAATCATCTTGGCAATGATCATTCCTACTAAGACTATTACAATGGCTGTAAAAACCCTTGGGAAAGCATTAATAAACTGTTGACCCATCTGTATCAGAGAATTCAAAACAGTGTCTGCAAATAGTGGTGTTTTCATAATGTATAGCTTTTAAGTATGGGTATACCTAATAGGTTATCGATTGGGGTATTTCTTGTCTCTCATTCCTTTGTCATCATTTATAGATGATCCTCCGGTGAGATTGACCAATATGCTCGCGAGTTTGGGTAGAAACATTTCAACCATATCACCTATGAATTGAAATATTCCCAAGTTGGAGTTCACACTGGATTTAATCCTTTTCAATGAAGGATCCAGGTTCTTCATCTCCTCTTTTTCAAGCTCCTTAAAGTTGTTAACTCTCATGTCGTATGTGGTTAAGCAGTTTTATATTTTTGATTGTATATCCTTACGAACTTTTCCTTAGCTCTTTTAATTTTCATTTTTATGGCACTTTCAGACTTGTCAAAAATGTCACACATTTCTTTGATTGACATCTCATCCTGATACTTCATCAGTAATACTGATTTATCATCCACTGCCAACTCACCAAGAATGACTTTTAATCTGGTAACACTTGTCTCCAATAAAAATGAATCTTCTATTTCATCTTCAACGTCGTCTCCTTCTCTAAATTCATCTACCAGTATACTTGGATCCTTCTTTTTCTTCCGGATCAAGTCAATACAATAATTGTAAGTGATTGAATACAACCATGTTGAAAATTTAGATTTACCAGAAAAATCACCCAACTTCAGTAGTATCTTGACAAAAATATCCTGGGTAGCATCTTCAGCCCATGCATGATCTTTAAGTAATGATATACATTTTGCATATACCTTTTTACTATATCGATCATAGAGCAAATTAAAGTAATGAGAATTTCCTGTATTTAAATATTTCTCAATAACTTCTGCATCCGATGTACTCTCAGATATGTTTCCGGTTACTACAGGGTTAAGTAGATTGATCAACAAAGTTGTATGCGTTCGTTTTTACAATCAATTACACTTGTGACGTGCAATTATTAAAAAGTAACATAAAATTAAGAAAATGGCTAAAAAAAAAGAGGCAATGCTTGATAGCACTACCTCAACCCTAACCAAATGAAACCAAATTGTATTTGATTTACTAAGTGTAAAAGTAACACAAAGCCTGTAAATAATCAAGGATTTTTTAAAAAAATGATGCTTTAGAAGGGTGATTTGCCATTTTACTGGTCTATTTTTGGCTCAAATAGTGGAATTTATGAAGATCAGAGGACTCATTTACTTATTTTTTATCCTGGCTTTTACGGCAAATGTATCGGCACAGAACACAGATGAAGATGCATTTTTTATTAAAAAAATTCATGATAAGGCATTATCTGACAGCAAATGTTATGATTGGTTATACCATATGTCTGAAAATATTGGCGCTCGACTATCAGGGTCTGATGAATACAATATAGCAGCTGACTATACTGAAGCTGAATTAAGAAAGCTCGGAGTAGATAAAATATGGAGGCAGACCACAACTGTAGATTATTGGGATCGCGGAAGTGGATCGTCTGTCAGAATAACGGATGCAATGGGTCATGTCCTGGAAACGAAAAGTCTCGCCCTGGGCAAATCTGTAGGTACCCCTCCCGGAGGAATTACAGCAGAAGTGATTGAAGTAAAATCGCTGGATGAAGTAGAACAATTGGGAAGAGAGAAAATAGAGGGAAAAATTGTATTCTACAACAGGCCGCTTGATCCTACCCATCTCAATACATTCAGAGCTTATGGTGGAGCAGTGGACCAAAGAGGAAATGGTGCTTCTAAAGCATCAGAGTATGGTGCACTTGGGGTTTTGGTCCGATCCATGACCACCAGGCAAGATGATGTGCCTCACACGGGTAGCCTCAGGTACAAAGAGGGTGTCAAACCCATTCCCGGAATTGCTATCAGCACCAATGATGCAAATAAATTATCCACTTTATTAAAAGATGGAGAACAGCCTGTTATGGCTACAATGGAGGCAGATTGTAATCCGGCTGGTGAGCGACCTTCAGATAATATTATTGCAGAGATCAAGGGAAGCGAATTTCCTGATGAAATTATTTTGGTTGGAGGGCACCTGGATTCATGGGACGTGGGCGGTGGCGCACATGATGATGGAGCCGGATGTGTACACAGCATGGAGGTGATCCATATCCTAAAAGCTTTAAATTACCAACCCAAGCGCACGATCCGTTGTGTATTATTTGCCAATGAAGAAAATGGCCTTGCTGGAGGTAGGGAATATGCCAGGATTTCCAATGAAAATGGTGAATTTCACCTGGCAGCTATTGAATCTGATTCTGGAGGATTTGTACCGAGGGGATTTACAATGGATGGAACAGCTGCCGTACTTGAATCCTATGCCAAGCAGATCAATGATTGGTTACCACTACTGGAACCTTATGGCTTGTGGCTAAAGACCGGAGGTTCAGGAGCTGACATCAGTCCTCTTAAGAGTCAGAATGGGTTGCTGATGGGTTTACGTCCTGATTCACAGCGGTATTTTGACTTTCACCATACGGCTACAGATCGGATAGGTGCAGTCAACCAGAGAGAACTGGAATTGGGGGCTGCAACCATGGCCACCATGGTTTTCTTAATTGATAAATATGGATTAAAGCGACCATGAAAGAAACCAAAGTAGTCGGCGACTTAAAGTTTACTCCTTACATAAAAGAAGGAAAGGTCCTTCACAGAGTGGGGGAATTGGCTGACGAAATTAAGAAGGACTATGAAGGTAAGTGCCCGGTGTTCCTGGTTGTTCTTAATGGTGCTTTCAGATTTGCGTCTGACCTGGCAAGGGGAGTAGAGATAGAAAGTGAATGGCAGTTCGTTAAGCTGAGCTCCTATGAAGGGATGGAAAGCTCAGGATCAGTCAGGGTAATCGAAAGCCTGACCATAGACTTGAAAGGACGTCATGTAATTGTGGTAGAAGACATTGTGGATACAGGGACTTCAATGGAGTATTATCTTGAGCAGCTAAAAGACAAGGAAGTTGCATCTATAAGGCTGGCTTCCTTACTCGTTAAGGAAGAGGCATTACAACATGAAATTATCATTCATTACCTGGGATTCTCCATTCCTGATCGCTTTGTTGTAGGGTATGGATTAGACTACAACGAGCTGGGAAGGAATCTGAATGGCATCTGGCAATTGGATGTTTAGATCAAGATGTGACTATAAATAATCGGAAAGAAAACATACCTAACTACTACTATATTGAAATCTGATGAGGAATATATTAATACTTACTGGCATTTATTTATCTGGAATAACTTACATCTCTGGTCAGGGAATTGATTTTAGGAATGATGACTGGAATACTATTAAGAAGATAGCAGCAGAAAATGATAAACACATACTGGTAGATGTTTATACCGACTGGTGTGTCCCATGTAAGAAGATGAATAAAGAAGTATTTTCAATTGATGAAGTTGGAGATTCTATCAATCCACATTTTATTTCTTATAAGGTAAATGCCGAGAAAGGTAATGGAATAGAACTCTCCAGGGATTGGAGTGTAAGAGCATATCCAACCATCATGTATCTTGAGCCTTCAGGAAAGGAAGTGACACGATTTGAAGGATTTAGGCCTAAAGAAACATTCCTGGCATTCAGTTCGGAAGTTTTAGCTCTTAGTGAATTAGAACTAGAAAGTGCAGAATCTATGGATCTAGAAACCGTCCGTTTTCTATTAAATAAATTCAGACATGTTGATATTGAACACAAGGAGGATTACTTAAACAAGTGGTGGTTAAACCTATCTTCAGAGGAAACAAATACAGAAGAAAGCGTAAGTTTGATCAGGGCCAACCTACAATATGCCAATGTAGAAATGATCAAGGCTATTTTACCGTCTATCACAGGATTCGGGCAGGTAAAGTTTATTAAAGAACTCAACGACAGAATGTCCTTATGGGCTGAAACAGAAGACCTGAATTCTATTAATGAGGTCTATAAAATCCAATTGAAAATCATTAAAAATTCTCTTTTTGCTTCCACTCTAAAACCTGAAATTCTTAAAAATTACGACAAGGTCAGATTAAAACTATATAAGAAACATCCTAAATACGATCCTGAATACTTAGAATTGTCCAGGAAGATGATGGAAAAGTATGTCATGAGTCTGTCCATCGAAGATGTGAGGAGAATGGAGAAAACCTTTAGTTCATCAGATAGCCTTATGGTATCAAAAAAGCTTGTTGATAACATAAAAGACATTAGCTACAATTATTTGTCAAAATATGATGACCCCCAAACCCTACAACTGGTATTAAGCTGGCTCGATCATGGTCAACAATTGTTTTACGATGATCAGGCAACGATCATTCAATTACTTTTACATGAGAAACTTGGAAATGAGGACAAGGCAAAAGAACTCAAAAATATAGCCCTCAAAAACCCAAGTTTTGAATTCTTGAATCAAAAATTAGTTAACTACCTTAAATGAGTTTACTCGAGGATTTGCTTAATCCCCCATGTCTAACTCATTTGTAATTCAGGTCATAAAATCTTGTTTTTCTCTATTAATTCTTAGTTTGTTGATTCTTTCACACTCAGATTAATTACTCTTATCCTTTTTTAAGGAGTCAATAATTACCTTAAATCTTTCACTATCCCTTAAGCTATCCAACGTATAATTAGTCTCTAACCAATTAATGTCACTGAATCCTAGTTCTATTGCTTTTTCCAAGGAGACAATGGCGTTTTCTATATCATTTTGTACAGCATAATACATTGTCCAGTTGCGAAAGGTATTGCCATGATTAGGACGAATTTCTTCATACTTTTTATATGCTTTATATGCTTCACCAAATAAACCTTTCTTAATGTACGTCAATCCAATATTTCCATATTGTACAGCAAGTGCAGGGTGATTGATGCCAAAAACTTCTTTCCTAATATCAAGTGCTCGATTAAAATATTGTAATGCTTTATCAAATTGTTCCCAGTAGAGGTAAGTTGTTCCTAGGTTGTGGTATCTTATTGCTAACAAAGGATGACTTGGTTCCAATATCTCCTCCTGAATATCAAGATCTTTCTGTTGAAATTCTACTGCTAATTCATATTTTTCCATATATAGATATATTAATCCTATATCATAATAAGACCAAGCTATATCTGGATGGTTTGGATCCAATATTTCTTTTCTAATAGCTAGGGTTTTTTGTTGGTATTCCAAGGCCTCCTCATATTTTCCTAAGTTTAAATAGGTCCCTCCAATATTCGACAAAGAATATGCTATGTCAGGATGGTTAGGGTTTAATGCTTTTTTTCTTTTGTCATAGGCTTTCAGGTGGAGTTCAAGGGCTTTGTCAAATTGTTCGAGATATCGATATGTAACACCAATATTATCATAAGTATTTGCCAATTGGGGGTGATTAGGATCTAAGATTTCTTCATCTATTTTAAGTGCTTTTTGTTGGTATTCCAATCCTTTCTCATACTCTTCCAGGCTTAAATAAACCCCTCCAATATCATTATATGTTACTGATAGAGATTGATGCTTGGGGTCTAAAATTTCTTCCTGCAGAACAAGAGCTCTTTGTAAATACTCCAACGCTTTTTCATATTGTCCTAAATAATCATAAGTTATCCCGATATTTCCACAAGTAATTGCTATTTGAGGATGTTTAGGATCTAATATATCTTCTTGAAGGGTAAGAGACTTGTTTTGATACTCAAGTCCTTTTTCATACTCTCCAAGGTATCGATATAAGACACCAATATTATCATAGGTAATTGCTAAATCATAGTGCTTGGAGTCTAAAATTCCTTCCCCAATTTTACAAGATTTTTGAAAATTTACCAATGCCTTTTCATAGTTCCCATTTTCAAAAATCAATTCACCTTTTTCGTTATAATATTGTACGATCATCAATGGATCAACTTTCATTTTTTCTGAATAATTGATGATGGTATCATAGCATGTAATTGCATCTTCATAGTCAAAAATACTACTTGAAGCACCTGCACGTGTTTTTAATTCTTCAATAGCTGCATTAAATAATGAAATGCCCTGCTCCAGATCAACAACAGCATCCTGGATGCTCAGGGCTTCACGAGCTTCCATAATAGAGTTACCTTCGTCCAACAATTGAAGGTATTTCAAGACACGCATTGAAGCATTGTCTTTATTGATAGATGCAATTTGAAATGCTTCTCGATAGATAACGAGGGAATCCGTCTGTTGTTCAAGTGTTGCTATTCTCTCACTATAGTCAGCAATCAAATTATAATCCTTCTCTTGCTTTGTAAGAAGCCCTTCCATCTCTTTTTTCATTTTCGCAAGAGCTATATCCGAAGAAGTCTTGATGATCTTATAATATTTTTGAGCCGCTAAATCCCTGGATCCTTTTGGGCATACTATGATCTCGAATTCTTCTTTATAATCCGCAGAAATCCGACATATCTCAACTTCTTTTTCATTGACCACTTCTATTTGTTTGCCGTGTTGATCTGCCTCTCCAATTGCAAGGTCTACTCTGTGTCCTTCTCTGGCCTT
>JABDLO010000130.1 GCA_013002995.1 Saprospiraceae bacterium
ACTTTTTATCGAGTCATCTATGATCCTATACTCCTCCAACATTTCATAAGCCATTAAACCATTACCTGAATGATACAAGGCTTCAGCATAATTTTGCCGGGTACTTTGAGCGACTTCTTTAAAATCTAAAGATTCTAAGTCTTCTATAGTCTCCCGCAAGATAGTTACTGCTTCATTATGTCTCGATAGTTGATTGTAAGCCCTCCCTAAATGTAATTGGGCTGTTAATAGACCTCGGAGATCTCCTGCTTTCTCCATACCATCTTTTGCATTATTCAAGAATGGAAGAGCATTATCTGCTTCTCCCATTTCTATATACAATCTTCCTTTGCTCAGGTCTAATGCTGAAATGAAAATTGGGATATTTAGGATATTGCCAATTGAATCGGCTAACTCATACAGTTCTAAAGCCTGATAAAAACTGTCTAGCTCAACATATTTATTAGCTAGATTATAATTAGCGATGAATTTTCCCCTGTTCTCTCCATGATCCATGGTAAATGCAACATCCTTTTTGGCATATTTTAAGGCTTCAAGCGGTTGTCCCATTTCATTAAATACACGAGAAATCTCTCCGAATGCTGCCGGTATATTATTTACAAGGTTTCCGGCTTCAGCCTTTTCCAGGGAAGTCAAAAAGTTCTTCAATGCTTCCTGGTATTTTCCTTCAAAATTGTTAATCAAACCCAGGTTTGTGTAATAACGGTAGGCAGCATAATAATCATCTTCTTTTAATAGTGAAAACATCTTATCACAATATTCCCTGGCTTCATCCAGCTTCCCTAATTCGATAAGTGAGTTGGATGCTCTTCTATAAGCGTGGAATAGAAGAGAATCATTTTTAATAGCTTTAGAATATTCTGCAGCTTTGGTAGCATAGATTAATGAAGAATCCAGGTTGCTTCTTACTGTCTGCTGCCAATTTTTTGTTGAATATTCAATGAGCTTTTTTAATGTACTATCCGGTAGATCCTTAGGATCATTATCAAGCATCTCATTCAAGTTTTCAGATAAACCTTGTGCACATAGATATGGTATAGCGAAGAAGAATACCAGTAGTAAAGTACTTGCTTTCTTATACAGATTATACATAAATAAACTTTAATTCTTAACAACTGATAATCAAATTAATGAAAAAGGGCTACAATAGATGATTCTATCAATTATTTATGATTTTGGCTCTACTATCCTGGTTTTGATGCATTTGCAGATTTTTTATCTGCTTTTTAAGTAACTCCATTTCTGCCTTTATAAATTTTAGTTCCTCAATTTTCTTCTTCAGCAGGAAGTTTTCTTGTTGAATCTCTTCAATCATCACTTGCTGTTCCTTAATGGCCTGAATCGCAATAACTCCAAAAGCATCATAATTCAAAGCTTTAAAATCATCGGTTTCAGAAACGATTTCTGGAAACAGTTCTTCTACTTCCTGGGCTATAAAACCATTCGATTTTTGAGCTTTCGGTTGATCTTTAAATCTGTAGGTTACTGGATTGAGATTGTCAATTTTAGAGAGTACTGGATCTATTTTTGAAATATTTTCTTTTAATCTTCTGTCTGAAAGAGCCATGTAAGATCCATCAGTTGCTCTTATTCGAGCCTTTAATGTCTCTGTAAATCTGAATTGAAGCTCATTGGAAGTGTTTAATTGAATATCCCAATACTTAAGGTCAGCAGTGTTATCTAGCCGAATGTAGTCAGCATTAGTTAATGCATTTTGGGCGATATGCAAAGACACTTGAGGAGAATCTGTGTTAATACCTACATCACCACCATTTTCAATTGTCAACGCAGAATTTCCATCTGTTTTATTGAATCGTAATTTATTCCCGGATCCGCTTCCAGATCCATCATATTCAATACTCATTCCATTACTAAGTGAATGGTCAGAACTTGCTTCACTAAATAGAAGTACAGGCCTTTTAGATATATCCGATTCAATCACCATGGAAATAGTTTGACCAGTTGTTCCAGGGTTTTCAATATGTAAGGGAAATTCAGGTGAACTTGTACCGATTCCTACATTTCCTCCTCCATTGGCAAGAACAACATCATTATTGGTATTATTTTGTAAAAACAGATCACTGGACGTTGCATCTATTTCGTTGCCATCGAATAGCATGGATTGAGTACCTGAAGTAACTTTTAAAGTTGCACTGGTCCCATCATTATCATCACCAGTTACATGAAGTTTAGTATCAGGTCCGCTCAAACCAATCCCAATATTTCCTGCATTATCAATTGTCATTCTTCGAGAATTATGAGTCCAAAAACTTAGTTTGTGATTCGTTATTGTTCTTAATGAAGCATCATTAGCATTTATACCTAACCACACTTCCCGGGTATTATCTTTTATATTTAAGGCAGCATTTCCAAGACCGTCGACATCAAAAATCGTTAAATCCTGATTGGGATTTTCAGTCCCTATTCCAATCTGACCGACATCGTCTATTGTCATGCGAGATTGGTTATTCGTAATTAAATCCAGATTATGGGTACTGGTAGATCCCAATAAAATTGATGAGGCACCTGACTGAAATCGGCCGGATACTCCTAACTTTGTTATGTCAATAAAATCAGCAAATAGGCCTTCCTTCCATCTACTGAAGGAGGTTCCTAATGTGGAAGTTTCTCCTTGTTTTGGATAAAAACTATTTTCTAAAAAATTAAACTCATTTACCGGATTTGGATCGAGAATATTTTTGTAAAAAATAAAGCCACCTACATTCTCAATTGACCAATTTGATGGTCCTATGAATTCTAGTTTAGGATTATTAGAGGATTCTGAGGTGAGCCTTAATGCAGTCTCTCCCGGGCCAGATATCTCCAATAATTGTTCTGGGGATGAAGTACCTAATCCTACTTTACCATCTTTTCTTACCACCATTGCATTGGAACGCGTGTTTTCACCATCACCATTTCCTATAATAAAAAGAGGTGAGCTTGATGACACCGTAGATTGAGGACTTACAATTGAATCATTAAATACTCCGATAACTGTTCCTGTATATCCATTGGAAACGGTATGAAAACCCGATGCTGTAGATGCAAAACCTGAAGCCTTATTCACCGCACCCCAAGTCATAGCGTATATGCTAGAAGATATATTATTGCTACCTAAAGAAACAGAATGTGTTCCAGTAGCTTGTGAAAGTTGTCCAAGAGCAACAGCGCTGAATCCAGATGCCAGGGTATTATTTCCTATTGCCAGGGAATAGTCACCTAAAGCGCTTGAATTCAATCCTGAGGCGGTTGATGAAAATCCAAAAGCAGTTGAATTAGATCCCAGAGAAACTGAGCTATTTCCTGAGGCAGTTGTCCCTAAACCCAATGAAACGGACGTATTACCTGAAGCTATTGGACGATAACCCAATGCAATAGAAGCATTCCCAATGTTGATACTATCCCATTGAGTCCCGGTAACAAATCCGGCGCGAAAAGCCCCCATGCTTGGATACCACATTAATCTTGAACCTTGTCCTTCTATCGGGATAGATTCAGGATTACTCGGAGCATATATTCCTTCAAATAAAACATCGTTATCTACATGTAATTTCGCTTTAGGATTTGGGACACCGATTCCCACCTTGCCGGATTGGCCACAAAGTGAGCATGAAAATAATGCCATAAACACCACTGACAAAAACAATTTATTGTTTAACATTTGGAACACTTGATTGGGTAGTAATTTCATTTGTATTCGATATTTTCTTGAGCGCTTCTATTTCCTTTTTAAGGTGTTCTATATCATTAATATTCTTTTTGATCAAATCTTGCTGATCCTTTATAGCTTGAATCAAAACTGGTACAAGTTCTGAGTAATTCATTCCAAGGATTTCAGGATTCTCATCTTCCACCGCTTCAGGAATTATTTTTTGTACATCCTGTGCGATGAGGCCAATATGTTGTTTATTATCAGCTCCATCTTTCCATTGATAACTCACAGGTTCTAAAGAGCGTATTTCATCGAGACCATAGGTAAGAGGCACAATATTTTTCTTAAATCTGCGGTCCGAAGTTTGTATGGTTCCATTTACGGCATAAACCTTTGTCCATCGATTTCCCGAAGCTCCTAATTGTTTATTGTTATCAAGGGCAGGTCTGAATATTCCGGTACCAAAACTATATTCTTCAGTTGCCCCTCCATTAATATTGAGGCTGGAAAAGAACTTTAAATTTCCACTATTCTCAATTCTCCAGTCCGTATTGCTAGTGCTACTTCTTACCAATTCGATTCCTGCTGAAGAATTATTGGTTGAGGTTACTCTAATTCTTGCATTCCCGGCCTCAGATACTTCCAATAACTCAGTTGGATTCGTCGTTCCAATGCCCACATCACCTGAATTTTCTACAATTAACCTCGGTGTTCCACCTATCCCATTAATATAAAATTTGTTCCCAGATACAGCTCCATCGTACTCCAGGCTCATGCCATCGTTTAGATCAAGGCTTGAGCTGTTTTCACTGAATAATATAGTTGGTCTTTTTGAGGTAGCAGAAGCTAAAACTAAGTCAATTGTTGGCGAAGAAACCGTGCCTGGATTATTAATGTGAACTGAATGTTCTGGAGATGAAGTGTTTATCCCTACTTTGCCACCTCCATTTACCAAAGTTACATTTTCTGAAGAACTGAAGTTGAAATTCAATGTGCTACCCACAGTTTCAATTTGATTAGCATCAAATGCCATTCCTGAAGTAGAAGTTCCTATTAGTAGTGAAGCATTACTGGTTTCTAATGCTCCCCCATTATTAATACTTCCCAGTTCGGTGGATATATTCAGCATTCCCGTTGGAGAATCATATCCAATGGATGTTTGCCCATTTTTTTGAATCATAAAACTATTGGAGCGGGTGGTGTTTGTAAGACCATCTCCAATTATAAATATTGGATCAGTACTAACCCAAGAGGCGCTGTCACCTACCACAGTATTAAATTTTCCTAAAGCCATACTGGCATAAGGATAGGCAATTGTTTGATATCCAAAAGTAGAAGAATAGTTACCCCTTGCTTCAGTAACCCAACCTGTTGAAAATGAATTATATCCATAAGCATCACTAGGGCCAAGAGCTATTGACGCCTGCCCCCGTGCATCAGAATTCCAACCAATAGCTACTGCATAATCTTGTCTTGAACTGGAGGCTCCGAGACCAGTAGTTCCGCCCCCAATTGAAACTCCATACCTTCCTCCCGTGTAACCATACATAGCAATACCTCCGTCCTCCTCTGCGGTTCCCTCCACTGTAAAGCTTCCACTTCCTTTTGAATTCCCACCAAAAGTATAACTATTGTTTCCTTTAGCTTGTCCAAAGAAAGCAACAGAACTACTTCCATCTGCCCATCCAAACGAACCAAAAGCAAAAGCCCCAAACCCTTTAGCCCTTGAATTTCGGCCACCTGCGAAAGAGTAATAACCGACACTGTCATAATCCCAGAATTTATCATAATTAATTCCTCCAAAGGGGTTATTTAGATAACCACATCTAAATGCTCCTTTTTGAGCATAAAAAATAGCCTTAAATCCAGATCCTGTAAGATCTTTACCAAAAAGAACATTTTTGCTTTCGTCGATGTGAAAATCTGTTTTTACATTTTGGGGATTATCAATAGACCTTCCTATATAAATAGAATCTCCAAGGTTGTAAATCATTTCTTTAGTCCGAACCCAATCCTTATCATCGATCCCAAGTCCTTCTTTCCAACTATCCACATAATACCAGAATGACATTGTTGTCGTATCGAAAACCATTAATCCAGCTGCAGGATCAATTATATTTTTCCTATTTGTGCTATCCATCCTGGGAATTAGTAAGCCTTTAGTTGAGGATTGAATGTCAAGCATTGAACTATTATCAGGAAGAGAATTATCAGAATTGATACTGATTTGGGCGGTGACAGTTGAAGAAATCAATATTATTGTTGTGAAAAATATATATTTCATAATTGCGTAACTGGTAAGTATAGCATTCATTGTTAAATGTCATTTAATTTTAGAGAATGATCGGTAGTAATGCAGTACAGAACTTTTTCTGGAATTGGAAAAAGGGATCTTAGCATTGTTGATTAATTCGATGTTCCCTTTTCGTTTGTTTACAGAAACTGCTTTTCTGGTATTTATAAGATAACTCTGATGTACTCTGAGGAATCCAAAACCTTCCAGTTCCTTCTGATAACGGGAAAGTGTTTTGGAATGAAGAATGGAGGTACCATCTTCCAGGAATATGTTACAATAGTTGCTATCTGCGGCAACATACAGAATGGATTTTAGAGGAACGATCTCGATGGATCGATCCAGGTGGATACATATTTTAAAATCTTCCTGCTTAAAAGATTGATCATGTGAAATAGTTAATGCGAAAGGGTGTAATGGAAGAACCTTGGATTGCTGCATCGTTTTTGATTGAATTGGTTGATATAAAATTCCTATTATTATCAGCAAAAAGCATCACGGAAAGAAATGATTGCTACATCACGGTTTTCCGTGATTTTAAGTATCTTAATTCATTATTATTAGGGAATATTATGATTAAGGTGCTGATAGTAGACGATCACCAAATTGTGATTGACGGAATGATGTCATTACTGGCAGATGCAGAGAACATCACATGCCAGGGTTTTGCCAATTCCGGTCAGGAAGCCCTGAACAAACTTCAGGAAAAATCATATGATCTTGTCTTACTGGATATTAATATGCCTGAAATGGATGGTTTAAAGACTTGCAATTTAATCCTTCAACAACATCCAACCATAAAAGTCATTGCTCTCACCATGCTAGCAGAAAGGTCTATGATTCGGGCTATGGTCGAAACAGGCGCCAAAGGGTACTTATTAAAGAATGTAGGGCATGATGAATTGGTAACTGCCATACGCCGGGTGCATTCAGGAAAATCTCATTATTCCAGTGAAATAGCTGACATTTTACTTAGTCCCCTACCAAAAGCAAAAAATAAACCTCAGATCTCTTTATCAAGTAGGGAAAAACAGATTCTTCAATTGATCGTAGATGAATTTACAACCTCAGAAATTTCCGAAAAGTTATTTATCAGTGTAAATACGGTTGAAACACACAGGCGGAATATCATGAATAAACTAGGCGCCAAAAACACTGCCGGGGTTGTGAGAATAGCACTTGAAAATAAATTATTGTAATTTAATAAGTGACAGAAAAAAGAGTTGTACTCTGATTAGAATACAACTCTATCTAAATCTTAAGATGAGATTCAGAATTATTCCTTACCACCTTTCAGGCGATCCTGATAAACACGCAACTCATCCCACTTACCATCAGCTGCCATGCCAGCCTGCTTAGGCCAGGTAGTAGGATCAGCCAATTGATATCTCTTTCCTGCTTTATCCAGTACACCTTGGATTCGTTCTACTGATACCTCAGAAAGTGCCCTCCAGGTGTTTATTCCATCATCTTTAAGTAGTCCTGCAATCTTAGGACCGATGCCTTCAATGGCTCTTAGATCATCTTTTGCCCACTTTTTAAGGACACCCATTTTTATCAGAATTTTTTCGACCTTGGAATCTGTGGTTCCTGTCGCTCTATCTGATCGGCCCGTATCCAGGGACTTTTGCATCTCAACAAGATCTTCCCATCTTCCGGTGGCTGCAAGCTCAGCTTGTTCAGGCCAGGTTGTCGGATCTATAATCCGGTACTTGTCACCATATTTATTTAATATGTCTCTTAATCCTGATGGGGATTCACCCCCCAGCTTTATATGAGAATCAACACCGTTATCTTTTAAAACGGATTCCATCTTAGGACCAATTCCTTCAACAACCTGAAGATTATCTTCTTTTAAAGCACTGTAAATATTGAGACTTCCTTTGTCACTTCCACTTCCACCAGATAACGATGCCCCACCTGTTACTATTCCGGATACATCTTCAGATCCACCGGTTGCTATTCCGGATGAACCTACAGATTCACTTCCTCCGGTATCTTCACCTGAAGTATCGGATGTTCCTCCTTCGGACCCAGAACCATCACCTGATTCATCTCCACCACCATCAGATCCACCTGTTACTATTCCTGATGAACCTTCAAGCCCAGCACCTGAATCATCTCCACCATCGTGAGAATCACCTGTAACAATTCCTGCGGCACCGAGTTTAACTTCAGCTTCCATTTCCCTTAATCTTCCCTTTACAAGGGCAAGTTCACTCTCTACTTCGGCTCGATGCGCCTGGCAAGAAGCAAGATCACCTTCCAATGATGAAATTTTCTTTCTTAATCTCAGGATATCCGATTCTAAATCATTGACTCTTGATTTATACTTTGACCATAACCCCCAGGCTGTTAGAAACCCAAGAAGAAAAGATAATAACCAGGGTAACCACCACGGAAAACTGCAAAAACTTAATAATATCATGATGTTGTTTTTTCTTTTGTTATTTAATAATCTGTAATTCGGTTCTTCGGTTTTGAGCCCTTCCCTCACGAGTGGAGTTAGTGGCGATTGGTGAAGCTTCACCCTTAGATTCTGTTCTTATTTTTGAAGCGCTCACTCCTTTCCTGACGAGATAATTTTTAATGGCTTGCGCCCTTTCAAGTCCAAGCCGCATATTTTCATCAAATGATCCGAGTCTATCCGTGTGTCCTGTCAGCCTGATGGTTTCACCTGAGGATTTAACCCTTTCTGCAACTTTGTTGAGATAATCTTCAACTTCCGGGTCTGCAACCCGACTGGTAGAATTCTGTTGGAATCTAATGATCGTCCGGTCAGGAATGGATTCATCGATATTATTGCGTTTGATGAATGTCCTGAAATCCACGGCTGAAAAAGGACCATCAGATGATAAAGATTCATCATCAACAGCCTTGGCTACCAATTGAATGCGCTCACCATCAAGAGGAGGCGAAAGCATATCTTTAATTCTATTGGCTCTTGCCAGACCCAGATTTTCGTAAGATGTGTTATTGACTTCGTCTGGGTGATATAATCCGGAAATCTCAAGATTATTACCATCCGTCAGACCATTGATGAGCTGGTTTTTATAGGATTGCCAGGCTTCTTTAACCTCTGGTGTTTCTTGTCCCCAATTAAAGGCTAAGTAGGCCGGACCGGTATCAGCAGCTACATTATCAACTCCTGTTCCTGCTGCATCATTGGACGTCGATGCATTTTCATCAGCTTCATCTCGCGAATCCACTGCTGTTACAGAGCCATCACTTTCCTGACAGCAATCCTTATTACTTTGGAAAAGAAACCAACCGAGGAGAAGCCACAAAAAGATGCTTAAAGCAGTGATAAAAGCTCTCATAGGTTACGTTCGTTTAAAAATTTCAAAAACTTATAAAAAATTAAAATATGACTTTTCCCCTATAATTCAGAGGATTAACCAATATTAATACATTTATTCAGACATAATTTTTACCATTTGGTCACATTACCAAATTCTTCATTGGATATGATGTAGCTCATCTCTAATTATTGTTATAGCTCCGTATATTTGTAGATACCTAATCAATTTAAAAAAAATCAACATGACTAAGATTGTTACCCTTGACGAATTCATCATCACTTCTCAGAAAAAATACAATGATGCTACAGGTTCACTGACTCGATTACTTAGAGACATAGGCCTTGCAGCAAAAATTGTAAATCGAGAGGTGAACAAGGCTGGACTTGTCAATATTCTTGGACTAGATGGTAGTGAAAATATCACTGGAGATGAAGTCCAAAAACTAGACATTTACGCCAATGAAAA
Source organism: Saprospiraceae bacterium (assembly GCA_013002995.1). Classification (GTDB taxonomy): domain Bacteria; phylum Bacteroidota; class Bacteroidia; order Chitinophagales; family Saprospiraceae; genus JABDLO01. The sequence continues at coordinate 9,713 of JABDLO010000130.1, forward strand.
AATGATAGAATGCCTGGGGTACTCTGGTGAATGTTGTGGTATTGCTTCAGAAGAACTGGAAGAATTCATAGAGCTTCCACCAGTACCTTCCAAAAAAGCAGAATATGTTGTTGTTACGGATCCTCTGGATGGATCATCTAATATTGATGTAAATGTTTCAGTAGGAACCATTTTCGGTATTTATAAGAGATTATCGGATCCATCGGGCCCTGTACAATCTGAAGACTTTCTTCAAAAAGGAACGGAGATGGTTGCAGCTGGGTATGTTCTATACGGGACTTCAACCATTCTTGTCTACACTACAGGAAATGGAGTGAATGGATTTACCCTTGATCCAACGATTGGGGAATTCTGTCTCTCTCATAAAGATATTAAAATGCCAAACTCAGGAAATTATTACAGTGTCAATCAGGGATACTACCTAAAATTTGACCTTGAGATGAGGCGGTATATTGATCATTGTTCAGACCTCAACCTAAGGCTTAGATACATCGGATCCATGGTGTCTGACATCCATAGGATTATGTTCCAGGGAGGAATCTTCCTATATCCCAATACCAGGAAATATCCTCAAGGCAAATTAAGGTTGCTTTATGAATGCAATCCAATGGCTATGATCATTGAACAAGCCGGAGGAAGAGCTGTTACTGCAACATTAGAAAGGGTACTCGACCTGGAAGTAAAAAGCCTGCATCAAAAGGCTACCATCGTGATGGGGTCACCGGATATGGTTGATGAAATGATAAGGTTTGTTGAAAAATATAGTGCTACGGTTGGGTAATCCCACTTCAAGAAGCAACTATTATCATTTGAAGGCGTTAATACATAGTCTAAGAGCTGCTGCGTGAAAAATCTCTTTTATCTTAATAAGTATCTGGTTAAGTACAAATGGAGGTTCCTATTGGGAATCATTTTTGTTGCTTTGTCTAATTATTTTGGAGTACTGATTCCACAAGAGATCAGAAAAGCCCTCGATTACGTCACTGAACAAATCAAATTATTCAAGGAAGGAAGTGATGCAGCTGGAGGAGAAATCAACGAAGTCTTAATCATCTTCGCATTAACGATAGTTGGTTTTGTTATAGTGAAGGGAATATTGATGTATGCCATGAGGCAGACCATCATAGTCATGTCAAGGCTAATTGAGTTTGACCTGAGGAATGAAGTATTTGAACATCTCCAAAAAATGGATCTTTCATTTTACAAGAGAAATAAGACCGGAGATTTAATGGCCAGAATTTCTGAGGATGTTAATAAAGTAAGAATGTATCTGGGCCCTTCAATACTTTATGGGATAAACATCACCACACTCTTTACTCTGACCATTTATGCCATGTTCAGGGTAAACACGACTCTTGCCATTTATACATTGATCCCACTTCCGCTCTTAAGCATATCGATTTATATAGTGAGTAGTATGATCAATAAAAGAAGTTCATTGATTCAAAAACAACTCTCAGTACTAAATAGCACGGCCCAGGAGGTATATTCAGGAATAAGGGTCATCAAGTCCTATGTTAAAGAGAATCAATTCGGTGAATACTTTGCCGAACAAAATCAGGATTACATGGAAAAGTCCTTATCTCTTGCTCGGATTAATGCTTTTTTCTTTCCATTGATGATCTTATTGATCAGTGCCAGTACATTATTGACCATCTTCATCGGTGGTGTACAGGTTTCCAAAGGACTGGCAACACCTGGTAACATTGCCGAATTTGTAATTTATGTCAACATGCTCACGTGGCCTGTGACTTCTATTGGATGGATAGCTTCATTAATCCAACAGGCAGAAGTATCTCAGGGAAGGATCAATGAATTATTACATGAAGCTCCAGAAATAGTGAATCCCACCGTCAACGATCATCATCTGGAAGGTCGTATTACTTTTAATAATGTTGGATTCACTTATCCAAATAGTGGGATCAGAGCACTCAACAATGTAAATTTTGACTTATTGCCAGGTCAAAAGATGGCCGTTATCGGAAGGACAGCCTCAGGAAAATCCACCATTGCAGATTTATTACTACGACAATTTGAAGTAACGGATGGTAATATCCTAATTGATGGAAAAGATATAAGAGAACATGATCTAGCGAATCTAAGAAGAAGAATAGGATATGTACCTCAGGATGTCTTTCTCTTCTCAGACACGGTAAAGAACAATATTAAATTTGGTAAGAGTGATGCTACTTCAACTGAAGTTGAATTGTATTCAGAGCACGCATCTGTGCATGAAGACATTCTGGAATTACCAAATCAATATGATACAACAGTTGGAGAAAGAGGAGTCTCTCTTTCAGGTGGACAAAAACAACGCATCTCCATTGCGAGAGCTTTCATTAAGTCTCCTGACATCATCATTATGGATGATGCCTTATCAGCTATTGATACCAAAACAGAGAATAAAATCCTCTCTTATCTGGAGAAAGACCTCGCTGATAAAACAGCCATAATCATCACACATAGAATCTACAATCTTCTGGAATTTGACAAAATAATAGTCATTGAAGATGGACATATCGTAGAAGACGGCACTCACAATGAACTGCTTCTTAAAGGTGGTACTTATGCAGAATTATATGAGCAACAGAGTATAGTTGAAGCTTAATTTCAATCTTAAACCATCCAATTCCTTTACACCTTCGTTTTAATTTAAAAATCAGAAATAGTGAAATATTAGCTATTTTGTATATTTTAGATATATAATTGGGTACATTTTAAAAAGCGAATAGTGGAAAACGACGGTAAGAGAAAGTTTGAAAGTGTCTATTCTAATAAGGTAAAAGCCGGGAAAAGAAGAACTTACTTCTTTGATGTTAGGATGACGAAAGGGAATGACTATTACATTACATTGACAGAAAGCACCAAGAAATTTAATAGTTCCGGGTATGAAAGACATAAAATCTTTTTATACAAGGAGGACTTCAATAGGTTTTTGAGTGGACTGGAAGATGTAATCAGCCATGTCAAGACTGAATTAATGCCTGACTTTGATTACGAGCAGTATGAAAGAAGGGAAGAAGAGTGGGAAGCAAAGCAGAAACTTGAGCAAGAAAATGCTGAAAGCATTCAACCTCCTGCAGCTGCAGAGGAGAAGTCAGAAACCAATGACTCAGAAGAAGGCGATACCTCTGAAAGTATCGATTCTGAAGAAGATATGACTTGGTAATTATTCCTTTTGATAGGATAAACAGAACTGATGCGTTAATTAAGATTACAACTCAGGGTTGCTTACGTGCCCTTAATTTTAAATTTCATTAATCCACATTGTTCTCTTAGATCGGACTTCTCAAACCAAAAATCCTTAGCTTTTCTAATTGCCAATGAGACAAGGCTTTTTCTGCCTAGTGTTGATTCCGACTGATTGAATGTTGCTGTAACTACCCTACCTCCACGACTCACACAGATGTCAATTACAACTTCTCCATCTTCGTCAGACAATATCAGGATATTAGGTTGTTTGAGTAATTTTCTGCTCCCGAGACCCTGACCTGAAATATCAAGAGTAAGATCCTCATCGATTTCAATACTATTGACAGACTCATCAATCAACCGCGGATCAACTGTCGGCTCTTCCACTATAATCTCACTTGAGGAAATTGAATCTATAACCGATGTCTGAATCACCGGAGCTTCCTGATTACCCATATTGCTTTCTGGATCCTGCGTTGTAAGCACCCTGTTGATCTCAGGATCTGAAATTATTTCATCTGATTCTTTTACTTCTGATAAATCGCCTTCATTCATATCCTCAGCATACATACCATCCTGATTTTCTTCATTTCTATTTTCAGAAACGGGAGGCGAAGGTGGCAAGGTCTCTCGATAACCACAATTGGTCTTAGCCGAAACGAGCGCTTTTGATGAACCTAATTTAACAGCAGCTTCCCAATCCTGACAGGCCAGATACTGTTGATCTCTATCCATGTAGATAGAAGCCCTGAATTCATAAAGCTCAGCATCGTCTTCGATCATCATCAAGGCAGTTGTCAATGAATTTAATGCTGCATCAAATTCTGTCAATTGATACTCGGCTTTCGCCAAAAGTGATATTGCTTCAGGAGTAATGCCTTTTAACTCAATATATTTAAGGATATCCTTCTTGGTACCGATGTAGGCTGATAATTTATATTTGGCATAGGCCCGAAGCGCCAATGCATCCTCAACGGTAGGATCTTCATTTATTACGCGATTGAATTCACGGACAGCATCATCATATCGATCTGTGTCCAAAAGATACTTTGCCTTAACAAATGTAAACCCTATCTCTTCTTCATAAGATTGTGCCACTGACGCTCCTATAGTCGAAATCAATATCAAGCAAGTAAAGAGATATTTCAATAAATTCATTTAGTAGCCTTTATTTTAAGACGTATGCAAGTTAAGAAGGTTTGTTAATATTCAATTAAATTATTGCAAAATTGATTCCCTTAAAGGCATTTGAACCTAAATAATCCCAAATCGATTGTATTCAATAGGATATTTAGTCATTGCAATGCAACACTAGTTGCTGATGAATCGTAAGAGAACTCGCTACTTTTTTATATTTGCAATCCATAAATATTGGAATATTTTCCTAACCAAATACCTATAAATAAATACTTATGAATAAGGCTTATATCGTTTCAGCAGTTCGTACTCCAATAGGAAGTTTCGGAGGTATACTCAGTGGTTTTTCAGCCGTCCAACTAGGAACATTCGCCATGAAAGGGGCTATGGAAAAATCAGGAGTCAATCCGGATCAGATCAATGAAGTTTTCTTTGGCAATGTCTGCCAGGCTAATCTTGGACAAGCACCTTCCAGGCAAGCTGCAATTGCAGCTGGAATTCCCTACAATGTACCTTGCACCACGGTAAATAAAGTCTGTTCTTCCGGAATGAAATCAGTAATGCTTGGAGCTCAATCTATCATGCTCGGTGCAGTAGACATCGTAATGGCCGGAGGTATGGAAAGCATGTCAAATATCCCTTATTACCTTCCTAAAGTCAGATGGGGAATGAAATACGGTGGCGGAGAACTAGTAGACGGTCTTGAAAAAGATGGATTAAGAGATGCATATGATCAGGGAGCAATGGGAATATTTGCCGACAGAACAGCAGAAAAATATGGAGTGTCACGTGAAGAACAGGATGAATTTGCCATTCAATCTTACAAGCGTGCAGCTCATGCCACAGAGCAGGGATGGTTTAAGAATGAAATCATAGGCGTGGAAGTACCCCAACGTAAGAAAGACCCAATCATGGTTACTGAAGATGAAGAATTTAAGAAAGTAAGGTTTGATAAGATTCCTAATCTCAGACCTGCATTCACCAAAGATGGAACCGTTACCGCTGCCAATGCTTCAACCATTAATGACGGAGGATCCGCGATTATCGTTGCAAGTGAAAAAGCTGTAAAAGAATTAGGATTGACCCCCATCGCTGAGATCGTATCATTTGCAGATGCTGCACATGAACCGGAATGGTTTACAACTGCACCTACACTTGCAGCACCCAGAGCTATAAAGGCTGCAGGTATGACCCCTCAGGATGTAGATCTATACGAGGTGAATGAAGCGTTTTCTGTTGTTCCTATCGTATTCAACAAAGAGTTGGGATTAAAAGATGATAAAGTAAACATCCACGGAGGTGGTGTTTCACTCGGTCATCCACTGGGAGCATCAGGAGCGAGGATCATCACCACTCTAATCCATGCGATGGATAAAGAAGGAAAAGAAAGTGGATGTGCCACCCTCTGTAACGGAGGTGGAGGAGCCAGCGCGATCATTCTTAAGAAGGTATAGCAGGATATTTGTCCATGTTTTACTGTCATTTTGTCATAATTGATTTTGAAAAGCCTTATTTTCGCACTCCATTTCTAAAAAATGAAGTGTTATGTACAATGACAATCCTACCCTGGTAGGTATCAATAAAAAAATTGACGAGGCTAAACAAGGACAGGTCTTCTTCAAAGAAAGTGAAGAAGCAAAAGCCGGAAAGCATTTCTATATAGAAAGCTATGGCTGCCAGATGAATTTCAGTGATTCTGAAATCGTTGCCTCAATTCTTGGGGAAGCAGGGTTTCAAGCTACTCGTAATATTGAAGAGTCAGATCTTATACTGATCAACACCTGCTCCATCCGTGAAAAAGCTGAAGAAACCGTCAGAAAGCGACTCAGGGTGTTCAATAAAATTAAAGACACCAAGCCAGGCACATTAATAGGTGTACTTGGATGCATGGCAGAACGGCTTAAAGCCAAATTCCTGGAAGAAGAAAAAATCGTTGATCTTGTAGTCGGGCCTGATGCATATCGTGATCTACCCAAGTTAGTAGCTACTGCAGAGGATGGTGAGAAAGGGGTAAACGTTTTCCTTTCAAGAGAAGAGACCTATGCTGATATATCTCCAGTGAGATTAGGAACAAACGGTGTCACGGCATTCATCTCCATCATGAGGGGATGTGACAACATGTGTTCTTTCTGTGTGGTACCATTTACTAGAGGAAGAGAAAGAAGCAGGGATGCATACTCTATCGTTGCTGAAGCTGCAGATCTTTACGAGAATGGATATAGAGAGGTTACTCTATTAGGTCAGAATGTTGATTCTTATAAATGGGCACATCCTGAAGGAACTGAGGAAGTGAACTTTGCCCAATTGATTGAAAGAGTAGCTTTGGTACATCCTGACTTAAGAGTCAGATTTTCCACATCCCATCCTAAAGATATTACAGATGAGGTCTTATATACAATGGCCAAGTATGAAAACATCTGTAATTACATCCACCTTCCTGTCCAGTCAGGAAACTCAAGAGTTCTTAAACTCATGAATCGTACATATGATCGTGACTGGTATAAAGAAAGAGTGGAAGCCATTTACCGCATCATTCCTGAATGTGCCATTTCATCAGATATCATTGCCGGCTTTTGTACAGAAACGGAAGAAGAGCATCAGGAAACCTTATCCATGATTGAATGGGCTAGGTACAGTATGTCATATATGTTTTATTACTCAGAGCGTCCGGGTACCCTTGCGGAGAGAAAGTATGAAGATGATATTCCTCTAGAATTGAAAAAGAGAAGGTTGAGTGAAATCATCAGGTTGCAAAACCACATTTCTCTTGAGCACAATAAGCGTGATATCGGAAAGACATTTAAAGTATTGATAGAAGGAAATTCCAAGAAATCCGATCTTGACTGGAAAGGAAGGAATTCCCAGAATAAAATGATTGTTTTTAAGAAAGAAGCTAATACACAACCAGGTGACTATGTAAAGGTAAAGATTACTGACGCTACCAGTGCGACTTTAAAAGGACACCAGGTCTAAAATTAAAATGTGAATTTAACATCCGTCAAACAGCGATTTGCCATTATTGGACGATCTGAGAAACTCGATCGGGCCTTAAGTACTGCAGTGCGTGTTGCATCTACAGACCTTAGTGTATTGATCCAGGGAGAATCAGGAGTCGGAAAAGAGATTTTTTCACGCATCATTCATGAGCTGAGCAAAAGAAAACACAATAAATTCATTGCAATCAACTGTGGAGCCATTCCTGCGGGCACCATCAACTCAGAGCTGTTTGGGCATGAAAAAGGTGCTTTTACAGGAGCTACGAGTGATCGTAAAGGGTATTTTGAAACTGTTGATGGCGGAACCATATTCCTTGATGAAATAGGAGAGATGCCTCTGGACACACAGGCTTATTTATTGAGGATCCTTGAAAGTGGAGAATTTATAAAAGTCGGGTCTTCCAAGGTATTGAAGACAGACGTAAGAATTGTAGCAGCAACCAACATAGATCTCGAGAAGAAAATAAAGAAAGGGAAGTTCAGGGAAGACTTGTATTATCGATTGAATACGGTCCCAATTTTCGTTCCTTCATTAAAAGAAAGGAGGGAGGACATCTATATGCTGTTCAGGAAATTTGCTGTTGACTTTGCTGATAAATACAGGACAGATGCCATTCAATTGGATCCTCGATCTAGACAACTTATAGAGAATTATTCATGGCCGGGTAATGTCAGAGAATTAAGAAATATTGTTGAACAACTATCTGTATTATCCGAGGAGAAATTGATTACAGCTGAAAGCTTGATCGACCTTGTACCTAATATCGTAAAAAGGAATCTACCAGCTATTGCTGACCAAATGGAGGATAAAAACGGATTTCAAGAGAGAGAATTGCTCTTTAAGTTTTTACTTGATATGAAGACAGACTTAAATGATCTGAAGTCTTTGATATTTGAAATGATCCGAACCAATGATCTGGAAGTCCCTGATATGAGCTCTTTAAAACCAATGAGTCCGGTCCCAAGTGATTTTCCAACTTACGAAAGAAGTACCACCTCTTATCCAAGTCGTGAATCTGAAATTAAGAAAGAAGATTATCACGGCCCTATCATTATTGAATCTCCACATGACCGCATGTATCAGCAATCTGAAGAGGTTGAAGAAAACCTGAGTATAGAGGACATGGAAAAAGATCTCATTAAAAAGGCTTTAAAAAAATACAAGGGACGGAGAAAGGATGCTGCCAGGGAACTCGGTATCTCAGAAAGAACGCTCTACAGGAAGATTAAACAATATGACATTCCTGATTAATATTTTCACATTAGATACGTTTAAGATCATATGAATAGGTTGCTTTTCATAGTAATTTGTGCAGTCATTAGCGGTTGTTATTTTTTTTTTTTTTTTTCGTTTACAACTGAGATCTACACCTTCTTTGTAGAAGATTTTGAAAATCGTGCACCTAGTGCTCCCGGTGCCATAGAACAGACATTTGCAGAAGCATTAAGAACCAAAGTAAGAAACGAAAGTAAACTCAGGCTTACTGATCCCAATGCTGACATTATCTTCAGTGGTGCTATCAATAGATTCAATATAACTTCTGAAGCACCTCAGGAAGGGAATACCATAGCTTTCAACCGGTTGACCATTGGCGTAAATGTTGAATATAAAAACAGCCAAAATGAAGATGATTCCTGGACTCAATCCTTCTCTTTCTTTAGAGATTTTGACTCCAATGCAGACTTCCAGTCTTTACAGGATGAATTTGTAGATGAAATCTTTGTTCAGATTACAGAAGACATCTTTAATCGAGCATTTACTAATTGGTAAATGTAGGTTTCTTGGTATTTAAGCTTATAATCATATTTATAAATTTAAATATGACTTCAAATATAATTAGCTTTACGGTCATAACTATTGTGGATGAATGAACTACTTAAATTGAGTATTGAAGAGTTGGAACACGTTCTTGCTATTGCTCCTTATTCTGAGATGCATCAGATGGCATACGCGATAAAGAAAAATCAACATGATAAGGGGTCGATGTTCCAGGTCATGGAAGGCAATTACCATTATCTAAAGATAACCCAGGACCAAATAGCTGAGCAAGTCATATCAGGAGCTTCAGATTCTATTAAAGCATCTACTATAGAATTGATGGATGATATTATGCAGAATGAAATCTCTGATTCTGCTCGTGATTCAGAAGGATTTTTAATTGAGCGTTCGGACCTTAAACCCGTTACGAATAAAAGAAAAAAGAAAAAAGAAGAAAAAACTGAAGGAGAACTGGAATTGATTGAATCAAAAGACATCAACCTGGTAGGTGATGTTTCCTCCTTTATCCTTCCAGATAAAACAAAGGAGAAAAAGAAAATAAAGAAGAAAAAGAAATTTGCTAAAAGCAAAAAGAAATCTAAAAAAGGTTCCAAAAAAAAAGATAAGAAATCCAATAAACCGGAACAGATAGAGGATGTACAATCATCAACATCGGAGCGAGACTTAAGTGGATTATCTGACTTCAGTACATGGCTACTGGCTCAGAGCAAGGAAAGCCACATCAGCCCATTGAAAGAGAAATCAAAAAAGAAGAAAAAGAAAAAGCTGAAGCAAAAATTAAAGAAGAAATCAGCCAAGAAAAAGAAGAAGAAAAACAAAAATCTTGTATCTGAACCACTTGCTGATCTTCTAGCCTCTCAGGGCCATATTGAGGAGGCAGTTGAGATGTATCAAAAACTTAGCTTGATAATTCCCGAAAAAAGTGCTTTCTTTGCAGCCAAAATTGACAAAATCCAAAAAGAAACATAAATGGTTACAGCATTAACAATACTAATTGCCATCAACTGCGTCCTATTAATGTTGGTGGTTTTGATTCAAAACCCTAAAGGTGGAGGAATCGATTCAACTTTCGGTGGACAGAGTGCCAATCAAATGTTTGGTGCTGCCAAGTCAACTGATTTTATTGAAAAAATAACCTGGGGCCTAGCTGCTACATTATTTATCCTGTGCATCGTTACTGCCATAATAGTAAGTGGTGGTTCTGCAGGAGGAAGTATGCTTGAATCAGCCCAGTAATAATAAATTACTCCTTAACAGGAAGAGCCTGTCATCCTTGAGTTGACAGGTTTTTTTTTGTCTCTGATACAGGATTAAAAAATTGATCATGCAATATACTTCCTGCTTTATGTGAATAATCCGGTGATTATGCTTATCACTGACTATGTCAAGATGACAATATGACTTTGACATTCTGTGCTGATTGTGACAATAATTCAAAGAATTGTGAAAAAATGACACGCTTTTACCCTTGGCACAATCAATGCTATACATGTAGCCGTAAAGAATTACGCTTATTATTAACAATAACTAAAAATCATAATTAGGAAATGATGAAGCCAATCAATGACAGGATCGTTGTTAAACCAGCTCCTGCAGACGAAAAAACTAGAGGGGGAATTATAATCCCTGATACAGCCAAAGAAAAACCACAAAGAGGTGAGGTCGTTGCTGTAGGTCCTGGAAAAGATGGAAACTTGATGACCGTAGCTACTGGTGATATTGTCCTTTACGGAAAATATGCCGGTACTGAGCTCAATTACGAGGGAGTAGATTACCTCATTATGAGAGAAGATGATGTACTTGTTATTCTTGACAATTAATCATCAGAATCTAAAATTATCAAACCAAATTTTAAAAAACTTAAAAAGAAATAGACATGGCTAAAAATATTAGCTTTAATTCTGAAGCCAGAGCTGCATTAAAAACCGGAATAGATGCTCTGGCTGAAGCTGTAAAAGTAACCCTGGGACCAAAGGGAAGAAATGTTGTTATTCAGAAAAGCTTCGGTGCTCCGACTATCACTAAGGATGGAGTTACTGTGGCAAAAGAAATTGAGCTGGAAGATGCCGTAGAGAATATGGGTGCTCAGATGGTAAAAGAAGTTGCTTCTAAGACCGCTGATGAAGCTGGTGACGGAACTACTACTGCTACTGTTCTTGCTCAGGCTATGGTCTCTGCAGGAATGAAGTACGTTGCTGCCGGTGCTAATCCAATGGATCTTAAAAGAGGAATCGACAAAGCTGTTGATGCCGTAATGAAAGGTCTCGCTGATCAGAGTGAAGTGATCGGTAGTGATTTTGAAAAAGTTCAGCAAGTAGGATCAATCTCAGCTAACAATGATGAGGAAATTGGTTCTTTGATCGCTGATGCAATGAAAAGGGTTACCAAAGACGGAGTTATCACCGTTGAGGAAGCAAAAGGAACTGATACCTACGTTGATGAGGTAATCGGAATGCAGTTTGACAGAGGATACCTTTCTCCATACTTCATTACAGATACTGACAGTATGGTTACTGAATACGAAAATCCTCTAATCCTTATTCACGATAAGAAGATCTCTAATGTTCAGGACATCGTTCCAATTCTTGAAAAATCAGCTCAGGCTGGGAGACCTTTATTGATCATCGCTGAAGATGTAGAAAGTCAAGCACTTGGGCTATTGGTAGTCAACAGACTTAGAGGAGGATTAAAAGTAGTAGCGGTTAAAGCTCCTGGATTTGGAGATAGAAGAAAAGCAATGTTGGAAGACATCGCCATTCTTACAGGAGGAACTGTAATCTCAGAAGAGAAAGGATACAAGCTTGAGAACACTGATATGGACCTTTTAGGTTCTGCAGAAAAAATTACTGTTGACAAAGACAACACTACTATCGTAAATGGAAGTGGAAGTCAGGAAGATATCGATGGTAGAATCGGGCAGATCAAGTCACAGATTGAGACTACAACTTCTGACTATGACAGAGAAAAACTTCAGGAGAGATTGGCTAAACTTGCAGGTGGTGTTGCAGTGCTTTATGTAGGTGCTTCTACAGAAATGGAGATGAAGGAGAAGAAGGATAGAGTAGATGATGCCCTTCACGCAACAAGAGCTGCAGTTGAAGAAGGAATCGTTGCAGGAGGAGGAGTTGCACTTGTAAGAACCATCAGTGACCTCGATGCCGTTGAGGTAGTTAATGAAGACGAAGGCATGGGAGTACAGATCGTAAAGAAAGCTCTTGAATATCCATTGAGAACCATTGCTGAGAATGCTGGTGTGGATGGATCAGTTGTTCTTCAGGAGGTTATGAGATCAAAAGGATCTCATGGGTACAATGCTCGTACTGATGTTTATGAGGATCTGAAAAAAGCCGGTGTTATCGATCCGACCAAAGTAACGAGGATTGCAGTTGAAAATGCTGGTTCTATTGCTGGAATGGTCTTAACAACAGAATGTGTCATCAGTGATATGAAGGATGATACACCTCCAATGCCTCCAATGGGTGGTGGTGGAATGCCAGGAATGATGTAATAATATTATCATTCACTATAAATTTAAAGCCTCTCAGGATATCCCTCGAGGGGCTTTTTTATTTCCACCCATTTCACGGCATTATCATAATTACTATATTGTGGATCTTCAATTAGAAACCCACGTGTAATGAACAAAATCTTTTTTATCATAATATTTGGAATTATTCTCTCTTCCTGTAAATCCACAAAAGATATGACCCAGGACGATCCTTTGAGAAAAAAAGCTGATGAGCTGGCTCATAAATACATCATAACAGATGGACACGTTGATTTACCTTATCGATTGAAAGTTCAGAATTTTAAGCTTGAAAAAGAATACATCGGTATTCCCATCGAGACGGACAAAGGAGACTTTGATTATAAGCGGGCCAAGAAAGGAGGCCTTGATGCCCCTTTTATGTCGATCTATATCCCGGCAAGGTACCAGGTAGATGGAGGTGCAAAGGAGTTGGCAGATTCATTGATTGATATGGTAGAATACATTGCACAAGAAAATTCCGATTATTTCCAGGTTGCTAAAAGTCCTGGTGATGTGAAAAATATATTCAAAGCAGGAAAAATAGCTTTACCTATGGGTATGGAAAATGGAGCTCCAGTCGAAAATGACCTTGCTATGGTTCCGTATTTTAAGAAAAGGGGAATTTCTTACATCACCCTTACCCATTCCAAGGACAATAAGATCTGTGACTCTTCTTATGACACCACAGGCACTCATGGTGGATTGAGTGATTATGGATACCAGGTCATTGCAGAAATGCAGAAGGTAGGGATCATGATAGACATCTCACATGTTTCAGATAATACCTTCCATCAGGTGATCGATAATGTCAACGTTCCTGTGATCGCATCACACAGTTCAGCAAGGAAGTTTACCCCGGGATTTGAGCGGAATATGGGTGATGATATGATAAAAAGAATGAAAGACAATGGTGGAGTCATCATGGTTAACTTTGGTTCATCCTTCCTGGATGGAGAAGTAAGGAAAATGCAGGATGAACAAAGAGCACAATTATTTGCCATGATGCAGGAAAAGGGAGTCGAGCGTGGCACACCTGAAGGAGATGCACTCATAGAGGAATTTAGAAAGAACAATCCCAGATTGTACGCTGATGTAGAGAAGGTAGCAGACCACATCGATCACATTGTAAGTCTTTCAGGAGTCGAACAAGTAGGATTCGGTTCTGATTATGATGGCGTAGGAGATAGCTTACCTACTGGATTGAAGGATGTTTCGACCTACCCCAATCTTATCTATGTCCTATTGAAAAGAGGTTATACGGAATCCGATATTGAAAAGATGTGCTCAGGTAATCTATTTAGAGTATGGAGTAAAGTATTAGATCACGCCAGAAGATCAGTTAAGACAAGGGGGTAGATTTTAGATTTTAGATTTTAGATTTTAACAAGAATTTAGTCTAAGGGAAGGAGTTCCAAAACTATTGGAGAGCAGCAAATGCAAGTCCGAGGTCTGCGAAACAATTATTACATCCTATCATCAGTAAAATGTCCTCGTTTCTTCTCTTCAGAAAACTTTTTCTCATTGTACTTTGGTGATTCACCTAAAGGTATGGTCAATGATTGCCAATCATCTTTCGCATAAGATTTAGAAAGTAAAACGATCTGACCGATATGGTAAGCGTAATGGGCCAATTGCCGGTTGATGGCTTCAATCAGAGTATGACCTTGATTTCTGATATAAACAAGCCCTTCAAGATCCTTTTCAGAACAAGATTCAAGGGATTTGAATAATAATTGCCATCCCTCTTCCCATGCATTAAGTAATTCCTCTCTATTTTTAATTATCCTATGAAATTCTCTGTCTCTGTGCCTCCACTTTTTTTCACCATCTTCTTCCCAGATATTGGTCCATCGTGACTTCATATTTCCTGCCAGGTGTTGAACAATAACTCCTATGGAATTTTCCTCCCTTGATTCAAGCCAAAATAAATCTTTATCAGAAACCTGGGCCAAAGGACGTTCTCCAAGCTTCTTGTAATATCTAAATTCTACAAGGACTGAAGTAAGGTATGAAGGCATCATTTTATCTATGTTTTGTCTTTATTATAACACAATAAAGCTTCTAAATGTTAAGCATTTCTTAATGCTAAAACTTGATAGAATTTTTATCGTTTTAGTTTCAAGTTTAAACAAAATCCATTTACTAAAATTCTATTCATAATACCATTAAGCACACAGACATGAAAAAACTATTTACCCTTGCCGTAATGATGATCGCATCATTAACATTTGTAGACGCACAAAAATTTGCCGGAGTTGATCCCAGTCCTATGGATGCAGCCATTTGGCGTACAGCCAGAAATGCCCCTGCCAAAGCAAAGATTATTTATTCCAGACCAATGAAAAAGGATCGTGAAATCTGGGGATCACTAGTGCCTTATGATAAGATGTGGAGAACAGGAGCCAATGAAGCACCGGAAATCACTTTTTACGAAGATGTAAACTTCGGAGGAAAACAAGTAAAAGCAGGCACTTATTCCTTATTTGTTATTCCGGGAAAATCAGAATGGACTTTTGTCCTCAATAGTGATCTGAACCAATGGGGTAATTATCAATACAATGAGTCAAGCGATGTTGTAAGAGTAAAGGGACCCGCAGGAAATAATGAGACACCAGTAGAGGCATTCTCTGCTACCTGGGAAAATCAGGATGATGGATCAGTACATCTGATCCTCGGATGGGATGACCAACATGGCAGGGTGCCCATAAGAACTAATTCTTAGTCTAAGTTTAGTTAGATTGACATTAGGATTGCAGCTAAATCGTTGCAATCCTTTTTTTATATCCCTTATACTCTATATCTTACCATTGACATCGAAGTGATTTAAATACTATCTTGATTTCTGAAGATAACTGCCTGCCTGCGTGTGCCACTTCGGAACAGGCAGGCTTGGAAGCCAAGACGATGCTGTTTTTATGTTTCGTATGTGCCTGCCCGACGTCAAGACTTTGGCAGGCGGGGAATATCCGATACTTAAAAAAGCTGAAGTATTG
The DNA here is from genome assembly GCA_013002995.1 of Saprospiraceae bacterium. GTDB lineage: Bacteria > Bacteroidota > Bacteroidia > Chitinophagales > Saprospiraceae > JABDLO01. The sequence goes on from JABDLO010000130.1 coordinate 25,340, forward strand.
GCTTTCAATGAGTTGTCTTGTAAGTGTTAAGATAGTAATTAAATCACTTCATTACATTAATCACATCAAAACAAAAACACTATGCCCTCTAATTTTTACATGTATTTTGTAGCTGCCTTAATTCCTATGGTGGTGGGAGCAGTTTATTATCACCCAAAGGTTGCAGGTAATTCCTGGATGAAAGTGAATGGCTTCACTGAAGAAAGCCTTAAAGGCGGAAATATGCTCGTCATTTTTGGGGTCTCCTATATCTTCTCCATATTCCTTGCATTTACTGTTTCAGGATTGGTAATTCATCAATCGGGAATATTCTCAACTTTTGCCCCTGAAGTAATGGAGCCGGGAAGTGCAGCAATGAATGAGTTTAATGATATAATGAGTAGATATGGCGACAAATTCAGAACTTTTGGACACGGTGCTGTTCATGGAGTGTTTGCGACCATCTTCTTTGCCTTGCCTTTGATTGGGATCAATTCCTTATTCGAAAGAAGAGGATGGAAATATATCTTGATACATACCGGCTATTGGTTGATCACTTTGATTTTAATGGGTGGTCTATTATGCCAGACTTTACAATTTGCACCATTGAGTTAATACCTAAACAAAACAATTCATAAAAAGAGCCTGCATCTTCCTCATGGAATATGTAGGCTTTTACTTAAAGAATGTTTGAGGTCTAATTATTCAATTAAAACTCCATTATTTGACACTGGTCAAAACTCTTTATAATGACTCCAGAAAATTCTCAGCTACTTCCAGATGACCGTTTAACTTATCTTCCGACATCCTGTCAAGATTTCGTACCAACATTCCTAATCTAGGGTTTGATTCAAAGAAACTCCTGTGGACATACATAAATCGCCAGAATAAACCATCCCATACCTTGTTCCAATCACCTTTCTTATAGTCACTCATCTTCATTAAATAATTGCTGCTAGAGATGTAGGGCTTGGTAGACATCAATCCTCCATCAGCATATTGGCTCATACCATATACATTGGGTACCATTACCCAGTCATAAGCATCAATGAAGAGTTCCATAAACCAGCGGTAGACCTCATCAGGATCAAATTCACACAATACCATAAAATTGCCCAGTACCATCAAACGTTCTATGTGATGGCAATAACCAGTATTTATGACTTTCTTTATGGTGATATCTATAGGGTCAATTCCTGTTTCACCGGTATAAAATGATGCAGGAATCTTTCTTTTAAATCCCCAGAAGTTTTTAGTTCTCTCTTCTCTTCCTTTTACAATGTATACTCCTCTGATGAATTCTCTCCATCCTATGATCTGCCTGATGAATCCTTCCAGGGAATTGATGGGTACATCATGAGCACCAGCATAAGCAATGGATTTCTCCACTATTACTCCAGGAGTTATTAACCCCACATTTAATCCTGGAGATAGTACTCCATGATTGAGGAATACTTCATCTTTAACGATGGCATCCTCATAAGTTCCGAATTCATGGAATCTACACTCATAAAACTGTTGCACCCATTGATTCATTTGGTCAAAAGTCACAGGGTACAATGGCTCCTCACTTAATGCTCCCGGACAGTTTTTAAAATTTTGATTAACATAGTCGATTGCTTCCTTATGGTATTCGTTCCTTTCAGGAAAATCGATTACTGGAGGTGCCTTATCCCTGGGGTACTTCTCCCTATTTTCATCATCAAAGGACCACTTGCCTCCCATAGGGCTGTCATTTCCTTCTATCAGAATATCCAGTCTTTTACGTTCTGACTTATAAAAAGAAGTCTGAAAATATTTCTTCTTATCCTTTCGGAAAAAGGCCATAAGGTCATCTCGTTGATTGATAAAACCTGGGGTGTCATGAATGACCAATTCCATTCCTATTTCTTCTGCTTTACCCAATCTTCTTTCCAACCAATCATCCACCACGTCAACTACTTCAATTTGAGAAACTCCTTTTTGATCCAAATGATTAATCAACTCCCTTACATCTGATCGATCTTCAGCAGATTCAACATAGATTACCTCCTTACCTTTACTGGATAAGTAATCCTCATAAAACTTCATCGTTGCCCTGTGAAAGGCCAGTTTCTGTTTATGAAATTTAAACTGTTTAAAAAACAAATATTCTTCAATCAGATAAACAGGAGCATCATTGCCCAGAGATGGGTGATCCTCGTAAAGCTGATGTGGAAATACTATATTGACTGTTTCTTTTGACATCACATAAAATCTAATTTCTAGCGATATGATTGGCCATACCCTGAAAGATAAGGTGATGGAAAGGAATTACGAGATACCAGTATAACCTGCCCCAGAGACCCTTTGGACGAAATGTGGCTGTCTGAATCAATTGGTTCTCTTTTATTTTAAATTCCAACCAAGCTTCCCCCGGAAGCTTCATCTCTGCATAAAGGAGCAATCTTCTGTTCTCTTTTGACGCGTAAATGACCCTCCAGAAATCAAGGGTTTCACCAGCGCTTATGGTGTCCTGATTTTTCCTCCCACGTCGCAATCCCACTCCACCTACAAGTTTATCCAGGAATCCACGGATTTCCCACAACCAATTGCCATAATACCATCCTTTTTCACCACCTATCGACCATATCTTACTCAGGGCTGATGATTCATCTGTTACATTGACTTTTCGCTGATCGGTAAGGCATCCGTGTGTGGGTACTTTCATAAAATGATTGAGACCCGGCTCTATTGTATCAGCCGATAAAGCATCGGTCCAACTGGAAATCACACTATTCTGCTCAATTCTATCAAATGCCAGCCCGATGGCTTCTTCATAAGTTAAAAGCTGAATGCCCAAATCCGTGCTGAGGTTATTGGGTTTCCCTATCACTTCTACTTTCATACTGTCTACAAGGTTCACTGCAAGTTTGTAAGAAGTAGAAGTAACGAAATAAAGCCAGTAAGAGGACAACTTTGGTGTCATGACTGGTACAGTAAATATGAATCGTTTTAATTTTCTCACCTTGGCCAACTTCAACAACATTTCCTTGTAGGTGAGAACTTCTGGTCCACCGATATCATAATTCTTCCCATAACACACTTCCCGGCCCAATACTCCTTTTAAAAATTGAAGTACATTCCTGATGGCTATGGGTTGCGACTTGGTATTTAACCATTTTGGTGTTACCATTACTGGAAGCTTTTCCACCAGGTCCCTCATAATCTCAAATGATGAACTTCCTGATCCAACAATAATCCCTGCTCTCAATGTAGTCAATTGATATTCCCCTTCATATAGGGTCTCCTCAACAACTTTACGTGACCTTAAATGATCGGATAATTCATCATCATTTACAATTCCACTTAAATAAATGACCTGACTGGTATTGGTTTTATTGATGGCATTTCTAAAATTAACCGCACATTGCCGCTCCATTTCACTAAAATCTTCAATGGAGGCTGACATGGAATGAATCAGATAATAGGCTGCATTAATATCCTTCGGTATTTTCTTCAAACTTTCAGGATCAAGGAAATTTACCTCAATAATATCAACTTGATCTTGATTATAAGCGTCAAGGTCTACCCTACCCTTATCCCTTGTGCAACAGACGATTTGATGCCCATCCTCTATTAGTACCGGCAGTAACCTCTTACCGATATATCCGGTGACTCCTGTAAGTAGAACTTTCAATAGATCAGACTTTTAATGTAGACATTCCTCCGTCAACGTGCATGATCTGTCCGGTCACCCAGGATGCATTTTCCGAAAGGAGAAATGCAGCCATCCTGGCAATATCCTCAGCTTCTCCTACCCGTCTCATAGGATGCCGCTTGGCATTGGCCTCAACCTTATCCTCAGAATTTAACAGACGTTCAGCCAGAGGAGTATTGGTAAGTGATGGAGCGATACAATTCACCCTGATCTTAGGTGATAGTTCAGCAGCCAGTGCCTTGGTGAGTCCTTCAATAGCTCCCTTGGATGCTGAAACCATAGAATGGAAGTTTAACCCCAATTGCACTGCAACAGTTGAAAATAGTATTACAGACCCATCATTGCTTTTTTTCAATCGCTTTAAACAAGCTTGTATGGCTTTTACAGCTCCGCCTACCTGTAATTGATAATCCTGCATAAATAAATCCGGTGTAATTCTGGAAAAAGGTTTCAACCCAATTGCCCCCGGGCAATAAACAACACCATCTAATACTTCCGGTAAGTGATCCAGATTCCATTCATCCTCCAATACATTAAGCCTTATAAACTGAACTCGAGATCCTGGGTCAGGCTCAGTATTAAGGTAGGTTCCCCATACCTGGTTTCCTTCATTTACGAGAATCTCTCCAAGCTTCTTTCCTATCCCGGAAGAAGCTCCCACAATTAATATATTTTTCATGGTGTTGTAACAAGCAGGCACCTAAATGGTTGCTCCTTTAATCCATTTGGCCTTTTTCTGACAATCAAAAAGTATTTTTGTATCGGAAAATATTATATATGTTATAATTCAATATTTTCCCTACTTTTAAATCTGATTAAACAGAACGCAACTAAGAAATTTATCCTATGAGAACCATTTTTTTGCTTTTTATTTTATTCATAGCTGCTGGTTCGACGCTCCTTGCACAAGCAGATGGTGTAAAATTAAGCACCAATAACTCTATTTTATCTTTAGAATCTGAAAGTAAAGGAATTCTACTTCCTCGTATGACCGAGCTCCAGAAAACCGCGATCTCAAATGTAATTGCCGGTTTAATGGTATACCAGACAGATGGTCAAAAAGGGATTTATCAATACAACGGCAATGATTGGATTCATGTGGGGCATAATCCTACACCTTACCATGTCGGTGATGGAATCAGCATGCAAGGAGATACCATGAAACTGTCCATACCTGATCAGGCCCCGGGAGATATGTTTTATTATAATGGGACCAACTGGATCAGAATACCAAAGGGGCAAGAAGGTCAAAAACTAAGTATTGTCAACGGATTACCTACCTGGATTAATTAATAAAGATTTCAAAAAAGGAAAAACCAATGAAATTATTCTATTCAATTTGTATATGTGTTTTCGGTGTGTGGAGTCCATTATTTGGTCAGGGTGCTATCAGCATCAATACCACTGGAGCTCCGCCTCATGAGTCAGCCATTCTTGATGTATCATCTACTGATAAAGGAATGCTGATACCAAGGTTGAATGCCTTTCCGGCAAATGCAGCTGAAGGCCTTTTAGTTTACCGTGAAGATCTAAAATGCTTTTATTTTAATGATGGCCAGGAATGGAAGATCATGGAAGGGGTATATCGAGAAGGCAATGGAATTGATATTGACAATAACAATAACATCAGTATTGAAATCCCGGGGCAGACAGCTGGTGATATGATGTGTTTTGATGGAAATGACTGGATCAGAATACCTATGGGCCAGGATGGAGATGTTATGGTAATAAAAGATGGAATTCCGCAGTGGGAGTCAGCAGTTGTTCCTCCTATAATGGTTGGAGATAATTTCGGGGGCGGTATCGTATTTTATGTTGACGGTTCTGGAATACATGGATTAATTGCAGCTCCAATGGATCATATTGATGCAGTACCTTGGGCACCAACAAGTACTCATACCTTAGTAGGAGCCAACAATGATGGAATAGGTGCAGGAGCCATTAATACTGCAGCAATTGTATCTGAATATGGACCAGGAACATATGCTGCAAAAGTATGTGACGATTTAACCACAGGAGGAATGACCGATTGGTATCTACCTTCCAGGACAGAATTACTATTGCTTTATAACGAAAGAAATTCTGTAGGAGGCTTTTCTTCATTGTTTTATTGGAGTTCTACAGAATCTGATGCCGCTGACGCTGAATGCATCTTTTTTGGAAGTGGAGAAATATTCAGTGATAATAAGACGGGTGCAGCAAGAGTACGTGCCATCAGAGCTTTTTGATCAACGCATGGGCCTTCTCAGTGCCTTTCTCACTGCTTCCAGTCTTTTCATATCTTTCTTTGTGGTCCTTAATGGTTTACTATCAGATTTTATAGAACTGAAATAAGAGGTCATATTGTCCTGATGTTCTATTCTTTCATTTAGTCTACCAACAGCTACATTAAAACTTTTATCTACTTCCTATTCTCTTGATAGCAAGTGTGATTGTAATACATTGCTTGCGTGAATCGCAATAGAAAGGATCGGATCATCCATTAATTCGATTAAAGCATTTCTTACTTGTCGTTGTTTTGACAATCGCCCAAGATGATTCATTGATCTTAACCTGATCTTATGGTCTGCTTTGAAGGCAGCAAAAATCAACATTTCAATATTTCTCTGTGAAGACCACCTGACAATCTCATCTATATCAATCTTTTTCAGATTTATTAAAATTGCCACCTTTGAAACCAAGTTATTGGCATTCATAACTTAACCATTTTTTATAGCTACAGCGATTTTGGAATCTGCTGTACCATAATAAAGATACCACTTCTGATTAAAGAAGACAAGACCTTCTACAAAGCAAACTTCATTGACTTCTCCTTCACGCTCATATGGTTTATCGGGTTTGAATAGGTAGGTATCACTTCTATCAATCAACTTATAAGGCTGCTCTGGATCGAACATTACCTGTCCGGGGGCATATGTAAACTTCGGCATAGAAGGATCATTAAAGTTGGCTGCGTTACTTGCATTATAGATCATGTGTATGCCTTCCGGCAAATACAATGCGTAGGGCCCTGGTTCCACTAATCTGCTATCAAAATACCCCTTTCTCGGATGGAGAACTGAAATCCGATCTCCATTTTCTTCATTTTCTGCAGATTCCCATGTTATCAAATCATCAGATGTTGCCATGAAGAGATCAGTATCTCCATAATACATCCAGTATTTGTCTCCCACTTTCCTGGCAACCACACGATCACCTATTAATTCAGATACAATAGCTCCGGCTTTGGACCAGGTATGTTTATATTTTTCACCTCCTAAGACCAACCCTCTTTTCTCCCAGGATATTAAATCTTCTGAATAAGCATGACACAATCTTGCCGTTTTCCCATCGTATGATGTGTATGTCATTATAAAAGATCCATCTGGAGATTCTACTATTCTTGGATCTTCTACCCCGTCAAAATAATCTTTATTCTCTTCCATTCCCTGTTCCTTTCCGTAATGCCACTCGTAAATCTTCATTTCATCATTATCAGGATAAAACACAGGTTCCGGCCTCTTTTCAAAATTTAATCCATCCTCACTGATTGCCATCCCAATTCTGGAAGTGCCGGTTGCATCCTGTGCCCTATAAAATAGATACACTTTTCCATCCCTTACGATAGCAGAAGGATTTAAAACATTTCTTGATTCCCATTTAACTTGCTCTCCAGTAATGGGACAGGTCATTACCTGCTCCTGAGAGGGTAAAAGAATGGGGTTCAATTCATCAACCTTTACAAACCCATCGAATGGCCATGATTCTGGTTTAACCTTATCTTGAGGTGATTGACACCCAATCATTAATAAAGTAATGTAGATTAGATTTCTCATATACTAATGGTTTAAGCGTTTTCCAAATGATGTTTCATCACTTGATGCGCAATATCAAGGATTAAAATTCTTTAAGATAGCGGTTGAAGATCATGAGTATTTAAGAAAATGACAGACCCTTTTATCGCCGACATATTGTTTGCAACATCAATATAAGTATAGTTGAACAACCGACCAGTTTTAAATTTTTGAAATCCTTCTAAAAATTGATAATTAATATATCTTGTGGAAGGTTCAACTGAAATTACTCACCAAAATTTAGTATACCAGTAATATGTTTTCCAGATCTTGTCATTACGCCCTTCAAGCTGTTCTTTATATTACTCTTCATGGAGGAAAAGGCAAGGCTGTAAAAATCAAAGATATTTCAGAATCTCAGGATATCCCAGTTCATTTTCTTGGTAAAATTCTACAAATCCTGGTTAAGCATAAGGTATTGGCATCTATCAAGGGACCAAACGGGGGATTTATCATGGGGGTCAATAGTAAAGATATTTCCCTCTTTGAAATAGTAGGTATTATCGATGGGCATGACATCTTCGATCAATGTGGTATAGGATTCAAATCTTGTTCTGATGAACATCCATGTCCTGTCCACAATGAGTTTAAAGATGTAAAAGCCAAGATCAAGACCTTACTTGAAAGCAAAACGATTGCTGAACTCTGTGAAGACGTTAAAAATGGAAAATCTGTCGTAAGCTTTGCTCAAGCTTAAATTTCATCTACTCATGCTATATTTATAAAAAAGCCTGTCGTGCAGTGCGACAGGCCTTAAAAATATCTGTGAACGAAAACGAGTATTTTCTATTTAATTGACTTGATCAATGAAGTATTGCCAACCTGATTATTCATTATGATTCGCATATGATATAATCCAGGAACAAGATGATCGTCAAGTGTAATGTTATATTGATTGAATCCCTTGATGATGTTGATCTGATTCTGAAACACAATATGCCCAAGCATATCATAAACCATTATTTGTCCCTTGCCACTAGCTGAAGCATTCATGCTTATATTATAGTTTCCTATGCTCGGGTTAGGATAAACCTTCATATCAAGCGACTCGTAAACCATATTTTCAATTCCGGTAGTACTATGGTCTGTTGCTACGAATACATCATCCTGGATTCCTTGAACATTGGAATTGCGCCTTATAACATCAGCAAGTCTTGTTCCTTTAATTTCATCAATTTCCTGTGAAGATAAGCCACTGTCATTCTCATAATAATATCTATCACCGTCTCTGAGATTAGTAAATTGAATCTCCATGATGTGCATTACTGTTTCTCCAAATAGTGTATTAGGCATATGTTCTTCTGCAAGAAATCCTACCCAGGGATCAATATTATCAACATCTCCATACACGGTCTCAAGTAAAGCGCTTAGATCTCTGTCGGGAGTAATTTCTTCGAAACTGTCTTTATGTTCCAATCCAAATGCCATCCTTGCTGAATTATAATCTGGCAATCCCCGTTCGCGACCTCTGTTAATATTAAGAGATGCTAGATCTAAGCCTCCGGCTCCCGGAGGGCCAAATAAGAAGTTTCTTAAATCATGAATCATTTTGGTATCGAAATCCTGCTCTACCTGACTCGCCATCCCATTCAACAGAGGTTCAATTCCTCCTCCTTCTCCTATCATTGGAGGATTAAAGAAAGCGTCTTTTAGTCTGATGTTACCTTCAGGAATGATTTCACCATCATTTCCCATTCTTACAATTGTACTATTGATAACCGTATGCCCATATCGATAAGCAGCTGATGCAAATACATTAAAAATCGCGGGATTGACGTTTTCATCATATCCGGAGTACGGAGGAACCTGAACTCCAAGAGTAGGTAACCACTCCTCGTAAACAATCGCTTGAATGATCCCACCCACTATCTTTCTTGCCTTCTGGTAAACCTGTTCATCTGACCAGTAAGGATTGTCATAAGCCAGCTCTTCTGCAATTCGATTATGTTCTCTGACAAATAAGGTGTGTATTGAAGTGAGTAAAATATTTTCATTAGCCCTTAAGTCACCAGCTAAATGCCATTTTTTTATATGAGGGCTTGCCATGGCCATAAATGGAGCTGTATCATCGATTTCTGATCCATATTCTCCATCTATAGTATTGTATGGAAGAAAGTTATCAGAAGTCACTCTAAGCTTCCCATCTTTAAAAGATCTAAGTTTACTGGCTCTATCCATATCTGAACCATAAACTGCCGATCCATCAATGAAAGCTGTAATCTCATTAGGAAATCTTCTGGGATTATCAATTGAAGTTCCTGTATTATGATCATATATAGATCTCAAAGTATGCAATTGAGCAACACCTGTGTGATCGGGATCAAAATATGGATCACCCATGGGTATAGGAATAGACATAGGCTGCTCTTCATCTTCAGGGCTTAGTGTTATATCATGATCGATGAATTGACCCCATATCCAAGCATAATCACTCAGACCCATCACATCAGGGATGAGACCTTCCTGATTAAATATCGCATTACTAATTTCCCTTGGATTAGGTCTATCCACACCTCCTGGCATACCGATCCCATCTGAAAATCCAATTGGCGTAATCTGCATTTGATGTGTCCCTTTTGTACCCCATTCCGGGTGAATAGGGTTATTACCGTATCCATCAATTGCACGATTGGCTTGACCTTTAATTACCAGACTCATTGATATGGTAACCAAGATTAATAGGATAATTTTTAACAGCTTGTAATTTTTCTTCATCTTTCCGATTTTAATTAACAGAGTTCCAGACCTGTTTATCTTGTATGTGTCTCTAGTTTTTAGCAACAAAGGTTTCTCTATTGCCGGTGTTCTGCTTCTAAGTATATCAAGAAAAATTATAGAAAGGACTACAGCGTCAACTGTACCGCTAAGATACTCCTTAAATATCTATCATGCCTCCTTTCAATTGACTGTTTTGGAATCAATAATTCTTATTCATTCAAATGGTAAGATTTCTTACATTTTAGGTACATTTCTAATAAAAAAATATTTCAAAAATTACCTCCAATAATGAAACTTTACCTCCTTTTCAGATTACAAATATCAATAATGTTTGTTCATTTCCAAATATTTCAGACCAAATTGTCCGGTTTAGTTTTATGTTTTTTAACCTATTTTTATATTAAGGAATAATTATATATATACCAATAACAGATAAGTATTGAAAGAACTATAAACTCAAGGAATTATCTTTAATTCATGAATAATAGTTTACCATCTATAAGGAGAGGGCCTACTGTCTGGTATGGGCCCGAAATGGAGAAAAGGAAAGATCTATGGATTCAACATTTTTCTGACTCGGAAATCCAAGAACTTGAGGCCGCAGCACAACATGTCATCACCAATAAGATTGAGATTGAAAATCTTTTCGAGTCTTCATTCCCACTTCCGACCATTGGGTCTAAATTAAAATTACTGCGTGGACAACTGATCTCAGGAATTGGATTTTCGATCCTCCGTGGCTTACCCATTTCTACTTATAGCGAAGATGAAATGGCAACCATTTTTTATGGGATCGGAGCACACATAGGTAATGCCAGATCTCAGAATGCTTCAGGTCACCTACTGGGCCACGTCAGAAATATGGGTAAAGACAGCACGGATCCTAATGTCAGGCTTTATCAGACTTCAGAACGACAGACCTTTCACACAGACTCCTGTGATGTAGTCGGCTTATTATGTGTACAGCCAGCAAAAGAAGGGGGCCTTTCATTATTGGTAAGTGCCGATACCGTTTTTAATGAAATGAGGAAACGTCAACCTGACTTATGCCAACTGTTGTTGGATCCCATTGCTACAGATCGCAGAGGGGAGGTGCCTGAAGGAATGCTGCCCTATTTATTAATACCTGTATTTAATGATTATAAAGATCATATTTCCCCCTTCTACCAACGCCAGTATATTGAATCAGCCCAACGATTTGGTGATGCGCCAAGGTTAACGGAGAAGCATATAGAAGCTTTAGACTTATTCGATGAATTATGTAATTCTCCTGATCTCCATCTTTCGATGATGCTACAAAAAGGAGATATACAATTCGTCTATAACCACGCCATGCTTCATGATCGCACTGGTTTTATCGATCATGAAGAAATTGATAAAAGACGTCATTTAATGCGATTGTGGTTGAGTATACCTGGAGACAGACCTCTACCGGAAGTTTTCTCAACCAGGTTTGGTTCTGTAGAAATTGGAAACAGAGGTGGCATCATCGTACCAGGATCAAAGCGATGCATTCCTAAAATGAGTAACATCATAAAAGAAATAAAAAGAAAATGAATTCAAGATGGTAGAATTGAAAATTATAGAGCTAATCCCTTAGCATCCTTTTCTTCATTCTATCCGGATTTTTAAGAGCTTTAAAGAAACTTTCTAAATATTCCTTAGACTGCTTGATGGTTTTTTCCTTCATATAAGTCGCACCATCTATAATTGCATTGATCTCATCTTCCATAGAAGCGTAATAGTTTACCATAGCATTAAACTCAGCATCAGACACTTTGTAAGAAAAGAAATATCGATCGTGAACAGATTCTATTGGAAGTGATTCATGAGGCACAGCATACCGTTGACCCACAAATCCAGAATAATCAAAGTCATATGGCAATGAAACTACGCGTTGAAGATCTGGTAATTTTACCATTTCAACATTATGCTTATTAGCTATGGACCAATCCGTATTAGCAATCATATATTGAAAGAAATCCATCTTAAGAAATGGAACCCTTTCAAGAGATGCGGCTCTTAGCTTACCTTTTTCAACAATGATGGCATTTTTCCTCCTGGCGTATTCTGCTTCATCTTCAACGATAATCCCTACAAAATGATTTTTCTCCTTACCCTCTTCCATCAATACAATATCAATACGGAATGCTCTTATAGAGTTAGAATCAATAGCGGTGTAAATATCATATAATACCTTCTCTTTGTACAACATCTCCTGATCAGAATCCCGGTCTTTGCACGGAAAGACCACCTTTAATTTATCATTCTTATGAAATCCAATTGAATCTAGATCTGATTTGGAGAAATCCACTTTAATTGGAGGATATCGACATACTTTCTTACGCATGTTTCCCCTGGCTCGCAATCTGGCAGGTAATTCTAATATGATTTTCCCATCAGGATTTTCAATAATCACTTTTGCCGGCTGGTAGATTTCATCATACTTCTTTTTTATCATTCTGCCCACATCCGTGTGGATTGTCATCTTTGGTAATCCATCCATTTCCCATAAGGTTTCAAACAGACTTTTCTTCTCTACCTGTGGCGATTCAGGGATCGGGTTGCGGCTACCATCTATTTCACCAATAAAATACTCCCCATTTTCAATAATGAGTACCTGGCCGGTTTTGCCCAACTTAATGCTGCAATCAATATCAAGTATTCTATTATTGAATAAGGTAATGATGGAATCCATGCTGGTGTGGCCAACAATTATTTTATTATTCTCCAATCTATTCAGCACATAATTGATACTATCATATGCCATATCCAGAGAATCAAAATATCCCCGATACCACAACGGACCATTCTCTGTATAGAGAATGGAATGAATGGAGTCCTGAATGATATCTTGTTCATTCCTACGTAAAAGACTCTCCTTAAAGATCTGATTGATCGTATCAATTGAATATCCCAGCCTTACCACATCAGGTGAGATGCCCGCATGAACATACAAGTCGTTGTTTATTTCAATAATTGCCGGATGAGAAGCAATCCAATCTCCGAGAATACTCCCTTCTCTAAAGAAATCCTGGTATGGGGTTGTATATATTGCTGTTGTAAAAATATATTTACGATTCAGATACCTCAGGTCACCATTGAGTACCATGGCTTCATGATTTCCCAATAGTACATGTAGTCGTCCTCCTTCCTTAACCGCCTCTTTCTGTAAATTGAAAAGAAACCATAGAATATCCAGCACTTTTTCACCACGATCAAAGTTATCCCCTATCACCACCAAGTGACCATCACCCAATATCCAATTATGATCTTCGTCAATGACGTTATGGGCTTTCAGCAATTCAAGCATTAAATCATATTGACCGTGGATATCACTGATGGCTACAACCTTACTCACATCCTGAAACGAATATTCATCATGTTCTTCATAGTCAAGGTCAGTAAGGTCAACCCTGGGAAAAGAATCTCCTTCAAATATTGTAGCATCGATCTTTGCAATTAAAGTATCAAAGCCAAACCCTTTTTCAACCCACTGTATCTGAATACTATCTTGTTCATCATAGATGTATGGACCATCGTAATAGGGAGTACGCTGTTGACTGAACATCAACACCGGCAAGATTAAAAGAGAAAAAATTAAAGTATTCCTTATTGACGGAAAATTTAGTAGGGACAACATATGTGCTTTATTTCTGAATATTTCGTTATAAATAAAAGCAAAAAAAACTACATAACAGTTCCATTACTCTGAATACTGACTACATTAGATTTTCCTGCTATCTTTAATTTTGAAGTGATTTAGCAATACTAACAACGATAATCACGTGCCAGTTGACAAGGTAAAAGTCAAGATCGATAAACGAGCCATTACCCTCTCTAATACTCAAAAAGTATTATACCCCCAGTCAGCAATCATTAAGGCTGAAGTCATTCAATATATGATATCAATGTCAGATCACATTCTGCCATTGATTTCCGGTCGCCCGTTAACCACGATAAGATGGCCGGATGGAATTGACGGTAAAATGTTTTACTCAAAAAACAAACCCTCATGGACACCCAAGTGGTTAAAATCATTCAAGGTTAAAGGCCAAAAAGATAATGACTACCTGATTATTACGGATAAAGCGAGCCTTGCATGGGTTGCTAATCTTGCAGCATTGGAATTACATCCTATGAATATGCGCATCAGCCATCCGGGGCATCCTGATCAGATGATTTTCGATCTTGACCCTTCAGAGGATTTTGCATTTGATGACCTAAAACAAATGAGCATTGATCTCAAAGTCTTTCTTGAATCAGAAGGTTATCAACCTTTTGTAAAGACAAGTGGAGGCAAGGGACTTCATATATATTTACCCATCATTCCTCAGTACTCTTATGAAGAAGTAGTAAATCAATCTAAAAAGCTTGCCAAAAGATTTATTACTGAGCATCCCAATACAACGACACTGAGAATTGGAAAGGAAAAGAGAAAGGGAAAAGTATTGATTGACATCTATAGAAACCACCAGCACAATTCTTGTATTGCCCCTTTCAGCCTGAGAGGCAAGCCCGGAGCTCCGGTTTCAACTCCATTCCCATGGAAATGGATGGATAAAGTGAATTCCTCTCAGCAATGGAATCTTAAAAACGTCCGTCAATTTATAGAAGAGGCTGGAAATTCATGGGCTGATTTTGACAATTATTCCACGACTTTGAATGGTGAACCCAAAAATTCCATAGAAAGTGAATATGTCAAAAAAAGAGATTTTAAAAAGACCTCCGAGCCACAACCAGAAGAAATCATTCATACTACCGGCGATCAATATGTCATCCAACTCCATAATGCCTCCAACTTACATTATGATTTAAGACTAGAACATCAAGGAACATTGTGGTCATGGGCCATTCCTAAAGGCATACCCCATAAGAAAGGCATTAAAAGACTGGCTATCCGGACAGAAGATCATCCATTGAAATACCTCACATTCGAGGGTGTAATCCCTAAAGGACAATATGGTGGAGGAGAAATGTGGGTTTTTGATTCCGGAAGATATTCTGAAATCGAATGGAGCGAAAAAAAGATAAAATTTCAATTAAAAGGAGGAGAAATCAAAGGAAAATTCTATCTGTATAATACGAAAGATGACCAGTGGCTGATAGAAAGAAAAGATGAAGTCGATCCTCCACCTGGGAAATTCACTCCAATGCTTGCTTCATCATCTGCATATATACCTGATTCAGATAAATACTTCCATGAAATCAAGTGGGACGGCATCAGGGCAACTTTTATCATTGATGACGGAACGATGAAAATCTTGAGTAGAAGTGGCAATGACATCACTGATAAATTTCCCGAGATTACAGCCCAGGTGGAAAGGATTGAGGCAGAACAGGCTGTCATGGATGGTGAAATTGTCTATCTGGATGAAAAGGGAAAACCAGATTTTGGTAAAGTGGTAGGTCGTATTCATCTTAAAAGTCCAACATCCATTACAAAGTCTTCAATTTCTCGACCGGCTACAGCTTACTTATTTGACCTTTTATCCTTAGATGGCCGAAAAATCAGGAAAGAACCTTGTACAATAAGAAGATCCTGGTTACGAACGATTCTTTCACCTAATGAAAGATTGAGGTTTAGTGAAGCATTCCAGGATGGAAGTGCATTATTCAAGGCCATCACGGATCAGGGGATGGAAGGTATCATTTCTAAGCTCAAATCTGCTCCTTATAGATCGGGGCAACGATCAGAGGCCTGGTTAAAGATTAAGGTAAGAAATGTGGACCGAGCGTATATTATTGGCTGGACCAAAGGTAAAGGGGATAGAGCTGGTCTCGTAGGTGCGTTTCACCTGGCAAAACAAGAAAACGATCAC
>JABDLO010000140.1 GCA_013002995.1 Saprospiraceae bacterium
TTTTTCTTATGTTCTAGAATTCCTATTTATTTCTAGTTTTTGTCACTTTTAATAACCCTCTGTGATCTTCCTTGTGCATCGAAATATAAGAAAAGTAGAAAGGTGCCTCTGTGGTGAATTTTTATACCACTTAATCAGGTTGATTTCTCTACCATTTGTCTTAACTCCCTGATGTGCTCCGGCCCGATCCTGCAACAACCACCAATCATCTCAGCGCCTAATTCAATCCATTCCCTTGCCATCTTCATGAAGTGCAACGGTTCTGATAAACCCAGCCAAGTTTTAGTTCCAGGATCATAAACTTCACCTGAATTGGGATAAACCAAGATTTTCTTTCCAGACCGAGCGTCCTTCATCTTCTGGATCAATCCTGAAATGTACTTAGGAGGCGTACAATTTACACCCAGAGCAAAGACAGTAGGGTGATCCTTGAAGAGAGATATGCAATCTGCAATAGGGGTGCCATCATTGATATGGCCATCATCTTTACAGGAAAAGGATACCCATGCAGGAACCTGAGTTTTACTTAATAGCTCAGAAAGCACCTTCGCTTCCTGATAACTTGGTACCGTCTCAAACGCATATAGATCTATCCTTTCAGATTCCATCAATTGTATTCGCTCCCGATGGAAAGCAGCTAATAGGTCATCTGTAATGTCATAATCGCCACGATACTCAGAGCCATCTGCCAGAAAAGCGCCATAAGGACCAAGGCTGGCAGCAACAAGTGGACGTTCCTCAATCTTTCCGTCATGGATGGCTCGGTCAATGGCTTTCCAGGCAAGTTCAATAGATTTCAAAATCAAAGCTTTGGATTCTTTCTCACTGTGCCCAAGAGACATAAACCCTGGGACTGTAGCTTGATAGCTGGCTGTGGATATGCACTGAGCCCCGGCAATGATGTAATCATAATGGGTTTGGGCGATAACTTCAGGTTTTTCACTCAAAAGACTGGCTGTCCATAGTGGGTGATTGAGGTGGCACCCATAGGATTCCAGTACATTTGATAAGCCTCCGTCAATAATGAGTGGAATAAAGTTGTTTAGTATCTTGTTTAAATACCCTCCTGATTCGTGAGTTAAATGCTCCATATTACTTATTTTTTTCATTCAAATGACTTTAGACCCCAGGAATCAGCGTCTAAAATGACTCATATCATAGCATATTGCAATATATTAAAATAGCTTTTTCATGACATAATCTATTTCTTAATCAAAACTGAATGTTATGTTTAGAAGAAAATGGAACAGGCCATCGATGACATCTGTAATGCCTGGATTTGATAATCCTATGATCCATCGTGACCTGAATTTAGATTGGAGAAAACAACTGAGTTTTCCTCCGACCAATGTGAGTAGAAATGGAAAGGAATACAAAGTCTCCATGGTTGCTCCAGGTCTTGAGAAAGATGATTTTGAAATTGAAGTGATTGGTACAGAACTCATTGTAAAGGTTGAAAAACGTACTTCTAAGGAAGAGGTTACTGATGAGTATACACACAAGGAATTTGACCTTCATTCTTTTGAAAGAAGTTTTCATCTACCCAACGATGTGATTGTAAAGGACATTTCAGCAGATTACAAAAGAGGTATACTGACCATTACACTTCCTATGTTGGAAGAGGTTCAAGAGCCTATGAAAAAAATCAAGGTTGAAGGTTAAAAGAATTGGGTCACTTAATTGATTGAATCAGTTTATGGTATATCACAAAACCATGAAGGGGTATTTCTATGATTAATAAATCTATCGAACACATTCACCTTTCCGCTTGAAAATATTTTTATTTATACAAGGCTATTGACTTCAATGAATTGCCCCGCTGCTAATTCATTGAGTTTAATGTTCCCAATCCTTACACGGATCAATCGAAGGGTGGGGAATCCTACTGCGGCAGTCATCTTGCGTACCTGTCTGAACTTACCTTCTCTCAATGTTATGGTTATCCAACTGGTAGGTCCATGCCTTTCATCTCTGATCTTTCTTGTTCTCTCCTTAAACACTGGAGGAGGATTTAATTGAAATGCAGGACAAGGAAGGGTCTTGTATGATTTTCCATGTACTTTTATTTCTATGCCTCCTTTAAGTTGTTCAATTCCCTCTCCAGTAATCTTGCCGTCTACTTGTACATAGTATTCTTTTTCGAATTTTTTACTTGATATCATTGCACTTACCTTCCCGTCAGTTGTAAGAAGCAACAACCCTTCAGAACTTTGATCCAGACGACCGATGGACATAGTCCCCTGGGGGAAATCTCCTAATTCCCCCAGTAGTTTTTTATTCCTGCGCCTGTTCTGGTTATTGACAAATTGTGAAAGATAACCGTATGGTTTATGTAAGATGAAGTGGTGATGATCTTTCATGAAGTACCTTTCTAATAAAAGCAAAGGTACAACCTAAAGAAAGATTTCAGACATTACTCCAAATGCACTAAGCTCCTTCCCCAAACATTATCAAAATGGCCTCTGTCGCTTCATCTGTTTCATTCCACCATTTATGGGTAGCAAAAGGAGGTATAAAGATGGTGTTTCCTTCTTTTAGTGAAACCCTTTCTCCGTCTACCTCTCCTTCAGTGGTTCCTTTAATGGCAACAATCATCATTGGGAAAGGCATGGCTTGTTCCCTGGGATCGTGTCTTACTTTTTCCTGGGGAAGTACACGGTACCATGCAGTACGCAAACCCTTCTGGTAGTAGAAAACAACAAAATTAGATCCATGCGCCCTTCTTGTCAATCCTTCAGAAAAGGGGATGATTTCGGGAAATCCTCTAGTCCAGAAATGAAAAGAAAATGCATTGATTTTGCTGTCAACATCTGCATTGGATTCAAATCCCTCCATCTCTACTACACTCATAGGAGTATAATCACCTGCAAAAGCCTTACCCTGTGCAGTTAAAGCATTGAGCGCTCCTTCATGTATTCCTTTCAATGTTTCATATTCTATAGAATAAATGAATGTGGTGGATTGAGGGAGTCCTTCTCCAATGAGTACCTCATAACCGGTTTCTGTTTTATTGCCGGTTACATCAACCGTCCAGGATCCATGATCCGGAATTTCTATTCCGAATAAGATGGCATCAGCTGCAAATCGATCGTTTCTGTAATCTTCAACGTATGACATGATGATGTCTTCTGCTGACGGTGAAACGTCAGATTGTGAAGAAATAAGATTACCTAAGAAGATACAGATTACCAGTAGTGAAATTTTCTTAAATGATTTCATTTGATGATTTTTTAATAATTACTTGATTCAACAAATGAACTGAAGAATAATGGCTGAGGCTATAGATATATAAGGCTTTGGGGAGAATGAGTCATTATTTGGGGCGAATCTGCAACAGGTTGACGATGTTTTCAACATACTTTTTTGAAACTGGTACCTCATCTTCATAGTTGATGAGCTGAATCGAGGTCTTTCGACTCGTATTTGACTTGAGCATGAAGTAGGTTATGTTGATTAGATATCGCCTGTGGCATCTGTAAATCGGAGTGAGTGGATTAACGATTTGATCTTCAATATTTTTAAGACTAGATCTGAATACCAATTTGTCACGAACTCCTTCTTTCTCCAGGTGAATATCTACATAATTGTCATCACTGACCATGTACATGACTTCACTCAAATTCAGGTTAATGGGTTTGGCATCAGGCGAATTTACGGTGTAGTTTTCCTGTGAGGCAAGTAATGAAAAGTTCTTTCTATTGAAATAACTGAACATGCCCAGCACAAAGAAGGATACAGTAATACCAATTCCCAATAACCTTCCAAGCACTAATAAATACTCAGTCCAGGTGAAATCCCGAAAACCAGCGAAGTAACTCTTGCTTAAAAACATGACTGCCCCAACAAATAGGATGAGCCACGTATACCATAATACTGCTTTACCAAATGTCCATTTTCTGAAAATGAATGGAATGATCCTGGGTACAATAAACTCCATAAAGTAAATAGACAGATAAAAGATGATGCCAAGGCATACAATAACCAGGTTGAAATACCATATTCCACTCCGATTTTCAATATCATAGGGCTTGAAAATGATTATAAACAGGGTCGCACCAAATGCCATCAATCCCAACCACAGCACATTCCTGAGATTTCTTTCTGGTCTTGGGAAAGGGGTATAAAAGATTTTAGGCCATTTCATATAATGCCATTAAAGGACTTAATATCAAGAAATAAATTGAAATTTCTTTACGAAAGAAGCGTAATTTATTGATCTTTTTATAGTATTGCTTGTGGCAAATCGTAAGTAAATAATCCTGAGTATTTCGTTTTACCTTCCAATATCCTTGCACATCTCATCAAAGATCTCTTTCGTTCTGGCCTTCATAAATGCATATTGTCTGATTCCTTCATCGGTATAACATTGTCCCTCGTTAAGAAGATTGTTTTCTATGTAATCCATTGTTTTATCCAGGGTCTGGCCACGTACAGATCCCGTAATCAATGACTTGATAATTTCAAAATTTCTCCCACCTTCAAGCATGTGGGCATCATGGAGTATAAGGCCTTCATTGGTTGACGGTTTGCTTTCTTTTTGAGATTCCCAGGCAACTTTAACAATCCATTCTATTGTTTCAGGATCATATTTCAAATCTTGCAACAGATCCTTAATAAGCGACTCATGAGAATAGATGATGCCATGAAAGTATAAAGCGATTTCTGTTACCTCTTTATTAAAAGGAATATCAACCTTTTCAGCCAACTCATCTAATTTATACTTAAT
The DNA here is from genome assembly GCA_013002995.1 of Saprospiraceae bacterium. GTDB lineage: Bacteria > Bacteroidota > Bacteroidia > Chitinophagales > Saprospiraceae > JABDLO01. Next base: position 4,727 of record JABDLO010000140.1, read on the forward strand.
GCGTTCTATGTGAGACAGGTCATGCATGATGTCCTTGTCATCATAAAAGGGTCTTACAAATTCAATTATTTCTTTCATTGGAACATACTTATGGCTTTTCAGTAGTCAAAATACATGGTTAAGTGTGAATTGCAATTGGGTCTGCTTAAAATATCGACAGATATATGTAAATCTTATTCCAACTTGCATTCATAAATCCTGGATTCTTCACCCCAGGGATGGTAACCCTGAGCTAAGTAGCTAAATCCATATTTCTCATAGTATCCCATAAGAC
>JABDLO010000155.1 GCA_013002995.1 Saprospiraceae bacterium
CCCTGGTTTCTTACGTAACCTTGAAAGCAATGAATCCGGGCGACGATTATTATACATGGAATGACTTTGGACATTTTAATTATCTAAGACTTGTTGAAGGTGCTGATTATGAACAGCTGGAATCGAAATTAATGCCCTGGCTTGCTGGATATCTGGACTGGGATGAGCAAACGCTGGAGAGGATGGAGACTACCAACGATCATATGAAACTTCAACCCGTTGTGGACATCCATCTAAGATCTGATATCAGATGGGAATTGTCGCAAAATGGAAATATAGGATATGTGTATATCATGTCTGCCGCAGGAATATTCATCTTGATTATTGCAAGTTTCAATTTTATGAACCTGACAACAGCCAGATCCATGGAGAGGGCCGGAGAAATTGGAGTAAGGAAAGCCATGGGAGCGAATAAAGGAAGTCTATACCTTCAGTTTTTGGGTGAGTCTGTCCTGATGGCAGGTATGGCAATAATTCTGGCAGGTCTGATAGTTGAAGTCGCACTTCCATCATTTAACGCTTTTACAAGCAAGGACCTTCAATTAAATGTTTCACATCCTTCTACAATAATATTGTTGTTATCCGCTGCTGCCATTGTTGGCATGCTTTCGGGACTGTATCCTGCAGCATTTCTATCTTCATTGAAGCCCGTGTTAATATTGAAAGGGAAGCAATCACGATCAGGTGAAGGGAAACTCGTAAGAAAGAGTTTGGTTACCATGCAATTCGCAATATCCATGTTCTTAATATCTGGTGTTGCAATTATTTATCAACAAATGAATTACCTGAACAACAAAAGTCTCGGATTCGATAAGGAAGCAATTGTGGTTATCCCAATTAAAACTGACGAAACACGAGAGAGGTTTGAAACCCTGCAAACACAGGTTAATTCAATCGATGGAGTTTTGAGTATAAGTGCTGCTTCCAATATTCCAGGAAAGCAGTTTAATCAAAATCCAATTTGGAAGGATTCAGACCCCCGGAATCTAGTAAGTGTAAAACAGTTTATGGTAGACTATGAGATCTTTAAAACGCTTGATCTTGAATTGCTCGATGGGCGAACATTTTCAACAGAGAATCCATTGGATACGACTAATTTCATTGTAAATGAAAGTGCAATGAAGTCTCTCAACCTTGGAGATACATTGGGGTCACCTATCACACTTGATATGGATAGTCGAATGGTTGAGGGAACTGTTATCGGTGTTGTCAAAGACTTTCACTATCAGTCTCTTCATCAGCCTATCCGGCCATTGGTATTTCAATTAATTCCGGCTTATAACTTCGCTTTAGTACGAATTAAAATGGATGATTTCAATAATACTATATCCAATGTAGCATCGACCTGGAATGGATTTGATGGAAATTTTGATTTTGAGTACGACTTTCTAGATGAAACACTTGATCAACAATATGCCAAAGAAGAAAAAATGGGAATAGTCTTTGGGTCATTTGCTGTGCTTGCAATAATTATAGCCTGCCTGGGATTAGGTGCTATGGCATCAATTGATTTTTCAAGTAGAAAAAAGGAAATCGGAATTAAGAAAGTATTAGGAGCTCCAAGTGCGAATTTGATAATCAATCTGCTGAAGGAATATACCCTCGTTGTAGCAATAGCTCTGATAATAGCTGCTCCAGCCTGGTGGATTATAATGAGTAACTGGCTAAATAATTTCAACTTCCGAATTACTTTAAATCCGCTATTATTTTTGGCATCCGGTTTATTGTTGATTCTTATTTCATGGTCGACACTGGGGTATCAAACCTTTACAACCATAAGGGCCAATCCAGTGGAGTCATTGAAAGAAGAATAGGAATTGGAGGTCAGTAGGCCCATTTTACATAAGCTGCTCCCCAGGTAAATCCAGCACCAAAAGCTGCAAAAACAAGGTTATCTCCTTTTTTAAATGTTTTCTCCCATTCCCACAGGCATAGTGGGATGGTCCCGCCTGTTGTATTACCATAATATTCGATATTCATGGTCACCTTGTCCATACCTATATCCATACGGTTGGCTGTGGCCTCAATGATCCTTCTATTGGCCTGATGCGGAATCAGCCATGCCACATCATCACCATGCAAATCATTTCTTTTCATTATTTCTCCGGCTACATCCGCCATCCTTGTTACAGCATACTTGAATACACTTTTGCCATCCTGTACAAAGTAATGTTCACGATTTTCAATAGAAGCATGACTGGCGGGATACTTCGATCCTCCAGCCTTCATGTATATTAGGTCCTTACCAACAGGATCTGATTTTAGTACAGAATCTATTATGCCAAATTCATCAGAGCCAGGTTCGAGTAAGGCCGCACCAGCGCCGTCCCCGAAAATGATACAGTTGTTCCTATCAGTATAGTCCATGATAGCGCTCATCTTATCTGCTCCAATTACCACTACTTTTTTATGCAAACCGGTTTTTATGAAACCAGCTCCCACCTCCATGGCATATAAAAAACCAGAGCAAGCTGCTGACAGATCAAAACTTGGAATATCTCTGATACCGAGTTCCTCACATACAAGATTTGCTGTTGAAGGGAAGTGCATATCCGGGGTAATAGTAGCGCATATGATTGCATCTATCTCCTCTGCCTTTATACCCCTTTTCTTGAGAAGGTCTTTAAC
>JABDLO010000156.1 GCA_013002995.1 Saprospiraceae bacterium
GATTTGAATAATGGGCTGCAAAGTTACTAAAATTCTCATTTATAAGGCCATATAACAATTCAATTGTAAATTTTTCACTTTCATAATGTCCGATATCAGCAATAATGATCTGATTATTGGCATCAAAATAGTCATGATATTTAAAATCTGCCGATACAAATACTTCTGCATCCTCTTCAATGGCCCTATCGAGTAAAAACCTTCCACTCCCCCCACAGATGGCCACTTTTCTTACCTGATCTTTAACCAGGTCTGTATATTTAATAACGGATACCTCCATTTTATCTTTTAAATAATGAAGGAAATCCTCAGCATTCATTGGAGTTCTAAGGTATCCCATGACACCAGCACCCGTTTCATAATCTGTATGATCGCTGGCTTTTGGAGCCAAAATATTGACGTCTTCCAATTCCAGTCTGGAGGCAATTTTTTCATTTACCCCATTGGTCAGGACATTGTCCAGATTGGTATGAATGGCTATGATGGCTATGTCATTTTTAATGGCTTTTACTACAGTCCTTTCAATATAAGTACTGCCTGTAAGTCGCCTTATACCACCAAAGATGATAGGATGATGGGCAACAACCACATTACATCCGCGGCTGATCGCCTCGTCAACAATCGCTTCTGTGCAATCCAGGCTGCACAACACCCCTTGAATTTCCATTTCAGGGTCTCCAACAAGATGTCCTGAATTATCATAAGATTCCTGGAGGTCAAATGGGGCAATGCTTTCCAGGAACTCCATTAAATCTTTAACCTTTGTCATACCCATCGTTATTGATCAGATTTTTTCATCTTTTTAATAATACCAGTTGTTGAGTGTCCCTTTAAAAATGGAATCACTTCAACCCGTCCACCATATTTCTCAACAAGTTCTGCACCAACTATTTCACTCTTTTTATAGTCACCTCCTTTTACCAGGACATCCGGAATTAACAGCTCCAACAATTCTGCAGGCGTTTCTTCACTGAAGATTACTACCATATCTACTGCCTCCAATGCAGCAAGGACTACAGACCTGCTTTTCTCCTTATTCAATGGCCTTGAAGGACCTTTTAATATCTGAACTGATTCATCACTGTTCAATCCTACTATTAATTTATCTCCAATTGCAGCAGCCTGAGTCAAAGTCTGAATATGTCCCTCATGGAGGATATCGAAACATCCATTGGTGAATACCACTTCATATCCCATATCCTTCCATCTCTGCACATGTGGCTGTGCCTCACTTCCACTCTTATATATTTTTTGGATAAGCATAGTACAATTTCTATTTAATTCAATCTTCCTTACCGGAAATGGTTCCTTGTCGTTTATTAAATATTGGCAAGTATATAAATGCCAATGCCCCAAAAAAGATGTTGCAGAGTATCTGTATGGAGAAAAACATGATGTTGCTGAATGAAAAAGCATCAGCAGAATTAATTCCAAAAAATCCCAGACTCTCCATTACCAAAAACTGGTAAGACCCCATTCCTCCAGGAGCTGGAAATACCACCCCCAGTGATCCAAAAACAAAGGTTACCAACCCGGCCACAGGCCCTAAATGTGAAGTAGGTTCAAAAGCAAAGAAACACACATAAGTCATCAGGTAATACATTAACCAGATCACGATACTATGGAACAAAAACACCCACGGTCGTTTTAATTTAAATACAGTAATGATCCCATCCATAAAGCCTTTGAGTATGCCCAAAACTTTCTTACCCAGTGTCGAACTGATTATCCGTACCCAATTATACCAGACCAGTCCTACAGAAATAATAGATACTCCTATTGCTGTGGTAATAAAGAATGGATTGTATATCCACCTTTCCAGCCTGCTCATGATGTCAAAGTTGGCCTGGAAGTAATCATACATATAATCGAATGATAGCAGGAATGCCAGTGTAATGACAATCAACAATGAAAGCACATCAATGATCCGATCCGTTACCACGGTACCAATAGCTTTCTCCATTGGAATGCCTTCGTACTTGCTTATGACTCCAGCTCTGACGAATTCTCCTGATCTCGGTACGCCCAGATTGGCCAGGTAGGCTGCCATGATGGCCATCAGAGAATTCAGGAATTTTGGTTTTTTACCCAGGGGTTCCAGTAACATCTGCCATCGGATGGCCCGACTGATGTTACTGATCATAAACATCATCAAAACTATGATCAATATCCAGGGATTAGCACCTGTAATATCTGTCCATAATTTATTCAGGAGGCTGCAATCTTCTACAGGAATGCCATCGACGACACACTTGGCCTTGTAAAGGGCATTCTGTCGCTGATAGACAAAGTACAATATGATGGACCCTACCCCGAAGAATACAATAACCTGAAGAATGGTCTTAAGCCTTTTATTCATTAGATATAGACTCGGATGATGATGGAATTAATCACTGAAATATTTTCTAGGGATCAAAGGTAGAATTAAATTCTATTTTATACACTCTAGGGATTCCTAAGCTTGACTGCAAGGAAAGATCCGCCTTCGCTTTGCTGCGGACGAACAGGTTGGTAAGCCCGAGCTATAAAACTTCTTGAATTCGAGATGTTGAGACAGGATGGAACGCTGATTATACGGATTCAGCGGATTCTCGCGGATCATTTAAGGTTTGTGTTTCAGTTAAATAGAAAGGTAAAAAACAAAATATGTTATCTCGCTGCGTCCTCGCGCGAGACTTAACTGCAAGTTTTTAAACGAGCTTATTGTGTTCATCCGGGAATACGGTAGCTGGCTTGTATGCTCTAGCTTCTTCCGGTGTCATCCATCCGTATGAAATGATGATCACAATGTCGCCTTCTTCAGCTTTTCTGGCTGCTGCTCCATTGAGGCAGATGACGCCTGAGCCTCTTTCACCGGGGATCACATAGGTTTCCAGTCGCTCTCCATTGTTGTTATTGACGATCTGTACCCGCTCTCCTTCAATGAGATTGGCAGCATCCATGAGGTCTTCATCGATGGTGATGGATCCTACGTAATTGAGATTGGCTTCTGTTACAGTAGCCCTGTGAATTTTCGATTTGTGTATCTGTAATAGCATATCGGCCGCAAAAATATAAAAAGTCCAATCACTTAAATACTAAAAGGTGTTAATTGGTTCCAGTGGTCCATTTTATAACAAAACATTAAGGCCACAGGACCGATATATTTGTCGTAAGATATTCAAATACGCAAATGAACAAGAAAGGACTTCTCTCTTTAATTAAATGAATTTAAATCAGCTTTTCATTTCTGTAATTGTATTAGCTGCGTAATTGTATAAGCTGATAAGGTAAAAGATCAGGGTACATAGGAAGATCCAATTTTTACTCCTTATCTTTGGCAACACTTTTGTCGTAAGTTTTAAAGAAAAATATATTCTAATGAAACCGACATGATTAAAATAATTATTACTCACAAAGGGCAATTATTATTTTAACCATCAAAGGTTCCATATGGCCATTTAAAAAAATAAAAAAGTAACAGATGAAATTCGGAACCAAAGTCATCCACGCCGGAATAGAGCCTGATCCTTCTTCAGGAGCCATTATGACCCCCATCTTTCAGACTTCCACTTATGTGCAGGAAGCACCCGGAAAACACAAAGGCTATGAATACGCCCGAGGTAATAATCCCACCAGAGATGCCCTTCAGGCCAATCTTGCAGCACTTGAAAATGGAACAGATGCCATCTGCTTCAGTAGTGGGCTGGCAGCTACAGATGCTATATTGAAGTACCTCAATCCGGGGGACGAAGTAGTTGCAGGGAACGACATGTATGGTGGTACTTATCGGTTGATGGTGAAGCAGTTCAGTAAATATGGAATTAAATTTACATTCGCTGATCTGCAGGATGCGGATCACATACTGGATCATATTACTGATAAAACGAAGTTGGTATGGATAGAAACCCCTACCAACCCCATGTTGAATGTATATGATATCAAGAAATTATGTGAGATCGTACCAGATCATATTAAAGTGTGTGTAGACAATACGTTTGCTTCACCTTACCTCCAGAATCCCCTGGATCTCGGTGCAGATCTTGTTGTTCATTCTGCAACCAAGTACCTGGGAGGACATTCCGACGTCATCCACGGAGCTGTCATTACCAGCGATAAAGAAATGGTGGAACATCTTCGATTTACCCAGAATGCTGCTGGAGCAGCTCCCGGACCAATGGATTGTTTCTTAATTCTTAGAGGAATAAAAACCCTTCACCTAAGAGTCCAGCAGTCCTGTGACAATGCAAGAGCTATTGCCAGTTACCTTAGAGAGCATGATAAAGTGGGTAAAGTATATTATCCCGGATTTAGTGATCACCCCAATCATGAGGTAGCTACCGCGCAGATGAAAGACTATGGAGGTATGGTATCTTTTGTATTAAAGGGCGATTCCATCGAACAAGCATACACGGTATTGAGCAATACTCATTATTTTTCGTTGGCAGAATCTCTGGGAGGAGTGGAATCTTTAATTGGCCACCCAGCCAGTATGACTCATGCTTCTATTCCAAGGGAAGAACGATTAAAAGTGGGATTGTCGGATTCATTGATCCGTCTCAGTATCGGTGTTGAGGATATCGATGACCTGATTGATGATCTGGCGGGGGCATTGGAGAAGGTAAAATCGACCATTCTTGTACAGTAGAATTATCTTTTGATTAGCCACCTAGAACACTTAGTGCACTAAGAGCTTAGTGATCTTAAGTGCTCTTAGTGGCAAGAAAAACCACCAGCTTTGTCGAAAGACCGAAAATATCTATCCATTAAATCCTGGTCGGAAGAAGATCAACCCCGGGAAAAACTATTATCCAAGGGCAAGAAATCGTTGTCCACAACAGAGCTTATGGCCATCCTTGTACGTACCGGAACCAAAGGGCTATCGGCCATCAACCTATGCCAACAGATTCTGGACGACTATGATCACGACCTGGATAAAATCGGCAGGCTTTCAGTCCAGGACCTCATGCAATACAAAGGCATGGGTGAAGCCAAGGCCATTGCAATAGTAGCAGCCCTGGAACTGGGTAGGAGAAGACAGTCTACCACCAAAAGAGAAAAACCAATCATTCGATCCAGTAAAGATGCATATGATTGTGTAGGACACAGGTTACAGGACATACCGTATGAAGAATTCTGGATACTCTTACTCAATAGATCTGGCAGGGTCATTGATGAGGTAAAAATCAGCAGTGGAGGTATCTCAGCTACGGTGGTAGATGTGCGGTTGATCATGAAGAAGGCCATCCATTCCCTGGCTGAATCCATCATCCTGGTGCACAACCATCCATCGGGTAATTTGTCACCCAGTACTCAAGATAAAACCCTCACAGAGAAAATTTCTGAAGGGGCAATACTGTTCAATATGAAGGTCCTTGATCATTTGATAATCACTGATAATGCATATTTCAGCTTTGCGGATGAAGGACTTATCTAAAAAATAGCAACTTTGCATTGAAAAATCTGTTCCTTAAAGGTACAATGAAAAACACTCAAGAAAAGAAGGGATTTGACTTACAACTGCTCGGAAGGGTTTTAGCTGTTGCCAGCCCATTTAAGCACATTTTTATCACTTGTATAGTGCTTGCTATCGTTCTGGCTCCCATCTCAACCATCAGGCCTTATATCATCGCCAGGATGGTAGATGATCACATCTTGAATTTCGATATGAGTGGGTTGACATTCCTGGCATTGATTTACGTCGGAGTGGTTCTTGCCAATGTGATCCTGAGGTACTTTTTCATCTATATCTCTGCATACCTGGGGCAAATGGTGATCAAGACAATGAGGATGAGGGTATTTAACCATATAATGGGAATGAAGCTGAGCTTCCTTGATAAGACCCCCATTGGCACTTCTACAACCAGAACAATCAACGACATTGAATCTATAAACAACGTATTCACCCAGGGTGTGATCACGATGCTGGCTGATATATTGACGATCTTTGCAGTTATAGGTGTGATGTTTTATACCAGCTGGAAGTTGACATTGATCAGTCTGGCTACCCTACCTTTTCTGATCATTGCGAGTTATATATTTAAAGAAAAAGTAAAAGCCTCTTACCAGATTGTCAGAACCAAGATATCATCGATGAATGCATTTCTCCAGGAACGCATCTCCGGAATGAACATCGTCCAGATCTTTAATGCGGAGGAACAGGAGATGGATAAGTTTGAAAAAATCAACAGCTCCTACAAAAAAGCATGGATTGATTCCATATTCTATTATGCTGTTTTCTTTCCGGTGGTGGAATTGATTAGTGCATTGACGCTGGCATTGATGGTATGGATCGGAGCAGGAGGATATTTTAACGATACGGTTTCCCTTGGTGCATTGATTGCATTCCCACTATTCATTAATTTGCTATTCCGACCGATCAGGATGGTTGCTGATAAATTCAACACCCTTCAGATGGGATTAGTAGCTGCAGATCGAGTATTCAGATTACTGGATAACCGGGATATGATCAGCAATAATGGCACTTATTCCAAAGAAAAGATAGATGGTGAGATCAGATTTGAAAATGTGGATTTCTCATATGATGGGGAGAATCGAATCCTCCATGATGTTTCATTTGCTGTAAAGCCTGGAGAATCACTCGGACTGGTAGGAAGTACTGGATCCGGGAAGACGACCATCATCAACCTCATCAATCGGTTCTATGAGATCGAAGGTGGCACGATCAGTATTGATGGTATTGACCTAAGGAAATACGATCTTGACTTCTTGAGGCATAACATTTCATTGGTATTACAAGATGTATTCTTGTTTCATGGAACGGTAGCTGATAACATACGGCTGATGGATCCAACCATCAGTATGGAAAAGATTCTCGATTCCTCAAAAAAACTAGGTGCGCATGCATTTATTGAAAAGCTTCCCGGAGGATATGATTATATGATTACAGAGCGAGGTGGTAATTTATCTGTAGGCCAGCGGCAATTGATCTCTTTTGTAAGGGCATTGGTTTTTGATCCGGATATATTGATCCTTGATGAAGCCACATCGAGTATTGATACAGAGACAGAAGCAGTTATCCAATATGCCATTGAGAGGTTGATAGAAAAAAGGACCAGCATCATCATTGCTCATCGATTGAACACCATAAAACACACGGATAACATCATGGTGATGAATAAAGGCCGGGTTGAGGAATTCGGTCCACATCATAAGCTGTTAGATATAGAAGACGGTCATTACAGAAAATTGTACGAAATGCAATTTGCTGAGATGGCAACATAAAACATTAAGATCATGACAACACAGAGAGAGTTTCAGATCGGAGGATCCAATAATCCACTTGGTGGTATCGGAGCTATTGTCATTCTCATACTTTTCTTCGTAGCTCTTTATTTCATTGCCAAAGGGTTATTTACAGTCCTTTCTTGGATTGCTCCAGTATTATTGATATTGACCCTCATCATAGATTACAAGGTAATTGTTGACTTTGGCAAATGGATCATTAAGCTCTTTAAGAATAATATTCTCACCGGAATCCTGGCGGTATTACTGACCGTGATTGGTTTTCCGATTGCTGCAGGAATTCTATTCTCCAGGGCACTGGTAAGGAGAAAGCTAAGGTCTATGGGCCATGATCCTGATTCAGAATCAAGCCCTGAGTATGCAGAATATGAAGAAGTAGTGGAGGACGAAGATTTCCTGGAGTTACCTCAGATTGAGAAGCCTCCTCAGGATGTGGATAGTGATTATGATGATCTGTTTAAGTAGATCATAGTGTGGATAACCGACTAGAGAATTATCCTTCATACTTAAGTATTCTTAACTCGATTTTCACCAATTATTTTCCCGCTTTAAATCCTGCCTTCCGGCAAATGCAGGGATAAACTGGCGAAAATCTATGATTACTTTTGGTATTGTTGGGTAAAGCTAAAAGTAGGCTATTGATTTCCATCGTTTTTATCCCTCCCTAAAGGGTGAACTTCGAAAATCAATAGCTTCATAATGTATTTTTTGGTACCAAGCTTTTATTTGAGTTATTTTAAATATTACATTTTTATATATAAACTGTAATCCATTATTCAAATTAAATCAAGCCATTGATATTATTCTTTTTCATCTGTATTGCCGTAGTTATCGCTTATGCTTATATGTTGATGGCCATCACCGATGGGTGGGATGAATGTAAGGAAACAGTCCCTTCAAGAAATGAATTCAGTGAAGGCGTCAGCATCATCGTACCGGCACGCAATGAATCTCAACACATCAAGTCTTGTGTTGAATCCATCATCAACTCTGACACAGAAGGCATCCAATATGAAATCATTGTAGTAGATGATCACTCTGATGATGATACGGGGAATATAGTAAGGGAGGCCTTTAAGGAAGTAAAGGTTTTGACACTTGATGCTGCTCAAGGCAAAAAGGCTGCGACAGAACATGGAATACAATCTGCCATTCACGACCATTGCATATTAATTGACGCGGATGTAACGGTCAGTTCTTCGTGGTTAAGAGCACACTGCACAATTTGGAGAGATGAGCGTCCAAAGTTTGTCGCGGGTCCTGTTTTGTGTCCTTATAAAGAAGATCTGTTAAGTGCATTCCAGATCATGGATTTCCTGAGCATGGCACAGATCATTGCCAACGGAATCAAAAGAAGAACTTATCACATCGCCAATGGAGCCAATATGGCCATCAGTAAAAAGACGTTTATTGAAATAGGAGGCATGAAGGACCATCAACATGTGGCCAGCGGTGATGATATGTTTCTCGTCAGAAAAGTGGCTGAACATTATCCCGGTCGCATTGCTTATCTTAAGCACCCACAAGCCCTGGTCATGACCAATCCGGAACAATCCTGGTCAGATCTGTTTAGACAGCGAAAAAGATGGGCCACCAAGACCAATGATCTACCCAGGGATCGCTCTTATAATATCCAGGTCTATACTTTTTTCATCCATGTATTGATCCTCTTCAATTTTGCCATTACACCATGGACAGGAGGCCAGAGTTTTTTCTGTGGATTATTTATGTTATTCATCAAGGGATGCATCGACTTTTTATTCCTTTCTAAGATTGGATCCTACTTCGAGATTCGACGGCCGTTCAAGTATTTTATCCTTGCGTTTCTCTTCTACTTTTTCTACATTTTCTTTATGGCTTTCCATGCTGTGAAAGGTGGGGAGTACCAGTGGAAAGGCAGAGAAGTAAAATAAAAATAATCGTTTACTGTTACTTTAGATCATCAATAATAAATTCTCAAATTTCATAACTTACGATAGTTTAACTTCTATAATTTAATATGAAACGTTTTCCCGGCATATTCAATGACGTCATCGGCCCGGTCATGAGAGGTCCATCCAGTTCGCATACGGCAGCTTCCTGGAGGATCGCCAGGATAGGAATGGATATACTCAATGAACCATTGAAGAAGGCACTGATCGAATTTGACAGAGATGGAGCATGGGCTCCCAATTACCGCGAGCAAGGGACGACCATCGGGATAGATGGCGGTCTCCTGGGCCTGGAAATGACCGATGACAGGATGAAGGATACGGAGAAATTAGCCTCAGAAAAAGGCATCGATATACAATATAAAATCAGTTCGTTTCCTACCAGTCATGTCAATACAGTTAGATTGACAATTGAAGGAGCATATGGAAAATCCCATCAGTTAACAGCTGTTTCCCTGGGAGGAGGAGCATTCGAGGTGCAGAATATCAATGGTCTTAAAGTATCCATGTGCGGTGACTATCAGGAGTTATTGTTGAGGTGTCATTCTGAAAATCCACCGATATCTGATATCAAGTCCGTGCTTCCGCCTTATCATTCTGTGGGAGTATCTTCAGAAAGCAATGAAACATTGATCAATATCAAATTTTCTAAACCCATACCTCATGAAGCCATTGAACCAGTAAAAGCCATACAAGGAATAGACGAGGTTGCTATTGTTGATCCGGTTCTCCCTGTGGTACTGGGTAACGAATCTGAATTTCCTTTCGATTCTGTTGATACGTTGCTTTCATATGCCGAGGCAAATGATCTTGACCTTGGAGCTTGCGGACGTATTTATGAAAAGTGTCTTAGTGGATTGTCTGATGATGAGCTCAATGTCCGGATGAAAAAACTGATAGGCATTATTGAGCATAGCATACAAGGTGGCTTATCTGGAACAGACTATGAGGATCGAATTCTTCCTCAACAATCACATCTTATAGGAGAGGCCAGCAAGAAGGGAAAAATATTACCCAATACCATCGTTAATTCCATCATTGCCAATGTCTCTGCAATCATGGAGTCCAAGAGTGCAATGGAAGTGGTCGTAGCCAATCCTACTGCAGGATCCTGTGGAGCTGTAGGAGGAGTCATAAGAGCTGTTGCAGATGAGATGAATGCTTCACATGAAGATGTGATAGATGCCTATTTCGCTGCAGGTATGGTGGGAGCATTTTTTGCCATGGGTCCAGGATTTTCAGCAGAAGAACATGGGTGCCAGGTAGAGTGTGGTGCTTCAGGCGGAATGGCAGCAGCAGCCATTGTACAATTATATGGAGGGGCTGCCCGTCAAGCCATTGATGCAGCCTCGATGGCCATCCAGAGTATGATCGGATTGATCTGCGATCCTGTAGCCGACAGGGTAGAAGTCCCTTGCCTCGGAAAAAACATCAGTGCTGCTATGAATGCCCTCACTTCAGCTACGATGTCCTGCTCCGGATTTAATGCAGTAATACCTCTTGATGAAGTTATCCAGACGGTCTCCACTGTCAGTGCACAGATGCCAAGTTGTAATAAGTGTACAGGTAGAGGTGGGCTCGCTGTTACTAAGACCGCTTGTCAATTAAAAGAGCAGCTCAAGCTTAAAAATACTGTGACCACTTCATGAATGGTTGCTACAGAAAAGCAGTTTTAACCGCTTATTTTGATGGGTTAAAACCCATCATCCAGATGCGAAAGTCTAATTGACGTTTTATTTAGAAATCTAAATTGTCTTAATTTACACCCTCAATGAAGGCAACTACTCAAAGCCATATTTCTAATCAATCATGGAAGAGCATCATCTTCTTCCTCAAAACCATTTTGGTGATTGGGATGCTTGCATTGTTGTATTACCAAATCTTCAATAGGGACAACATCAATGACTTGTCACGCGCCTTCACATCTTCCCTCAATTGGTCGAATGGATGGTTGCTTGCGTTAACCATTCTTTTATTACCTGTTAACTGGTTATTGGAATCATTCAAATGGAAAACCATTGTTTCATCGTTTTCTGACACCTCTTTACGAGAATCAATAAAAGTAATCCTCGGGGGATTGAGTTTTGGGATACTAACACCTTCTAGAATTGGAGAGTATGGAGGAAGATTTTACATGACAGAAGATGAGGATCGGTGGAAGACCATATCGGCAACATTTGTAGGGAGTTTATCACAGAACATCATAACAGCATTACTTGGACTGGCCGGAGCATCCTATCTCCTCTATTACTCACAAGTGATGACTTCATTCATTGCTACCTCTATATGGTACGTAGCATCCATAGCCATCATCATCGGGTTGCTGTTTTATTATAATATCGGTTTCATACAACACATCGTCCGGTTTCTTCCGGGAAAGTGGGCAAGATTATGTGACACACACAGCAACTTTCTTTCGCAGCTCAATCCGTCAATTTTAAATAAAATACTGCTGGTATCTTTTTTCCGATACTTGATCTATGCATTACAGTACATACTGATGCTTCATTTTTTTGGAATATCGGTCCATTTTGCAGAAGCAGGAGCAGCAGTCAGTCTCATATTTCTGATCCAATCCGGATTGCCTTTCCCTCCCGTTTTGGACGTGCTTGCCAGGGGAGAAATAGCCCTTACTATATGGGCGCTTTACAGTGGAAACACCCTTGGAATCCTCGCTTGCACCTTCAGCATCTGGATAATAAATCTCATCATTCCGGCACTAATTGGTCTCATTTACGTTATAATGAAGGAACCTAATTCTTAGTATTTTATACTGAGCAGAAAGTATTTAGACAACATGATCAAGGGAATAATTACAGTTCTGGTATTTGGTTTGATCCCCTTAACCTGGAATAATGAGCCGGTTAAAGACGATCGTTGTGTTGCCCAAAACAATACCTTTATTGATGGGGAAACATTGGTTTATAAGCTGTATTACAATTGGAAACTGGTATGGATTCCGGCAGGTGAAGTAAAATTTACCGTTAAGGAAGGCCAGGAATACTATGAATACTTTGCTGAGGGTAAGACCTACTCCAGTTACGATAATTTCTTTAAAGTCAGAGACTACTATTACTCTAAAGTTAATAAGTCCACTCTCTATCCCGAAAACTTTGTGAGAGATATTGAAGAAGGCAAGTATTTCAGATACGATAGCATTGTCTTTAATCAGGAGGATCAGAAAGCCATTTCTTATTGGGGTTCACACCCATCTAATGCCAAACCCTATGAATACGAGCTAGATGGTTGCATGCAGGATATGTTATCGATCCTTTACTATGTCAGGAATTATGATTTTTCAGAAATGAATGAAGGAGAGAAAGTTCCTATAAGCGTTTTCTTCGACAAAGAAACTTACCCTCTCAAGGTTCAATATGATGGGAAGGACAAAAAGAAGAAAATCAAAAACCTGGGTAAGTTTAAAACTTTGAAGTTTATTCCTGAGGTGGTTGCTGGTTATGTATTTGACGAAGAAACCAGGATGAAACTGTGGGTATCGGATGATGAAAATCGGATTCCTTTGTTGATTGAATCACCTGTATCCATTGGTTCCATAAAAGCAGTTCTGAAGCGACACGAAAACCTGAAATATCCATTGACTTCTCAAATTTCAGATTAACGCTCCTATGAAGAAATATAAAAACATCATCATTATCATCATCTTCTTACTGGCTCTTGCCACAGCATGGTGGATGGGATTTAAGTCCAGTATGTTTCAACGATACCAGGAAGAGAATGCCACTGTCCTCCTGAATAGGATCGAAAAAGTCATGAAACTTATTGCTGTTGAAGGGAACATCTCGGAAGTCTATGATTATAAGGAATATCACAGTTTCGATATTTCACCTTTCCGAAAAAAGGCCCTGGTCAGGGTCAATGCTAAAGTTTCAGCCGGATATGACTTTGAAAAGATGACCATTGACATTGATGAAACCAATAAGATCATAAGGGTAACTCATTTTCCTGAAGCCGAGATCCTGTCCATAGATCACGATCTGGATTACTACGACATCAGCCAGGGCACCTTCAATCGATTTACCACGGAGGACTACAACATGATCAACAGCCGGGCCAAAGAATACGTTGCTGAAAAAGCCAAAGACAGTGATCTCTTACAAGCTGCTGAAGAACAGAAACAAGACCTCATAGACATGATCAACTTGCTTATTCAATCAGGTGGCTGGACACTGAAAGTTCAGGAGCCCATCTTTCTGGATTAAGTCTTACCTCAACGGAACCGTTGCCGAAAAGAACGGTATAGCAATCAAATCTCCCCAATCTTCTGTTACCGGTCTGAATAAACCTACATTCAGTGCTCCTCCCTTTTTATTAAAATGAATCCTGAGTGCTGCAGATAAAATGACTTCTCCATTATCAAAATCTGAATCGGTCAAAGCAATGTTGTCAGTAACAAAACTTAGTTTCCTGGAAAGCCTTTGAGTGGCAGACAGATTGAACATTAATGCTCCATCATTAAAATCAGATTCAGAGCTAAATCCAAAACCAGCACCTATTGAGACATTGTTGTTCTTATTACCAAATGTAACAGCTCCCTGTAATAATCCAATACCGTCAAAGTCATCATTGGGAAGCGTAAAATAAATCACTCCAGCCGAAAAAGCTCCTGTGCTTTGAGCTTCATCAAAAGGAAAATTCACTCTTGGAGAAATGTATAAGATTGGAGATTCAGAGCCTAATAATAAGGTATATAGTTCAGCTCCAACAGTTAATGTAAATCGATCAGTAAGGCCAAAAGAAAATGAATTAAAGGCCAGATAAATGTTTTCGTAATAGGATTGCCCTTTCTTCAACCCATATCCTGATGGACTGATCAGGTACCTGTTGGCATTGTAATCATCTATAGGAATGAAAGAAGGGTCTTCTTCAACCTGCTGATCAGCCAATACACTTTGCATGGATTTAATATCAATCCGCTTGATGGTAATTTCTCCTACATTTTCAACGACCAGTACTATTTGTTCATCCGTTTCAGATAAAACCTGTCCCCTGAATTGGCTTCCATTTTTCATGATTACGAGGACTTCATATCGTTCTCCTTCCTGGGCAGAAACTTCGGTCGGGCCGGCGATAAATGCTATGAGCATTGTGGCCATCAATATCTTTACTATATTCTTCATGTAATGTAACTTATTTACCTACGCAAGGTAGATCAATATAAGTTATGATGCTTGAAAAAGTGATGAACGGTCGGTGCGAGTTTCCCTATGACATAAAATCAATCCACAATCATCGTTTCCCTGTCCAATTGCTGTTGAATGATGCCTTCCGGCAAATCTCTGAATTCATACTCCTGATTCCTCAGCTGCGGTTCATATCCGGCTTCCTTGATAGCCGCCTGAATGCCGTCAGCGGTGAATCTAAATGCTGCTCCGGCGGCTGAAACCACATTCTCTTCTATCATAATACTACCGAAATCATTGGCTCCGCTGTGAAGACAGATCTGGGCAATCTTCTTTCCTACTGTCAACCAGGATGCCTGGATATTGATGATATTGGGAAGCATGATGCGGCTCATGGCAATCATCCTGATGTATTCATCACCGGTTACGGTATTACGGGCTCGCTTGATCTTCCTGAGAATGGTATCCTCATCCATAAATGGCCACGGTATAAATGCTAAAAACCCCTTAGCGTCTTCAGGCTTTTCACTCTGCACCTGTCGCAGATCAACAAAGTGTTGCATTCTCTCTTCATCAGTTTCTATGTGGCCAAACATCATCGTTGCCGAGGTAGTCAATCCAATCTTGTGAGCAGCTCTCATTACATCCAGCCATTCCTGACCTCCGCACTTTCCTTTAGAGATGAGACGCCTGACCCGATCTGCGAGTATTTCAGCTCCTGCACCAGGCAATGAATCCAGGCCTGCCTCCTTCAGGGCACGCAATACTTCAATGTGGGTACTCTTCTCCAGCTTTGTGATGTGAGCGATTTCAGGTGGGCCGAGGGCGTGTAACTTTAATCTTGGGAATAAGGATTTCAATTCCTTAAAAAGGTCTACATAATATTGTAATCCGAGATCAGGATGGTGTCCGCCCTGTAATAATAATTGTTCCCCTCCGTAATCGAAGGTTTCCTGAATTTTCTTTTTGTATTCTTCTATCGAGGTAATGTAAGATTCCACATGACCAGGCCTGCGATAAAAATTGCAGAACTTACAATTGGCAATACAGACATTGGTGGTATTGGAATTGCGATCTATAATCCAGGTAACTTTATTGTGAGGGACATGATGCTTTCGGATGGCATGACCTACATGCATGAGCTCGGCTGTGCTGGCATGGTTGAATAGGTGTAATCCCTCTTCAACATTTAAAAATTCCAGATTGAGTGCCTTCTGTAATAATGTATCTACCTGCTGGGACATAATTTCAATTGTAAGAATAGAACAGCGAAAGTATAGAAAAGATCATGACTTTTACCACTAAGGAACACTCAGATTTCACTTACATCACTCAGCAAGAATTATAAAACACTTCATATCGTATAATTTTAGTGCCCTTAGTGCTTTTCTTAATGCCCTTAGTGGTAAAGCAAATGAAAAGAAGACTCGGATTAAAGGCTTTGGTGGGAGGAGAAGTATTCTCATTTAAGATCTGCTCAACCTGTATTATACCCATGGATTTATTCGATACCCTAACAATAAAAAAGATGTTAATAGGTTATGAAGACATAAAAATCCTAATTCTCTTTTCATATCGATCAGACTTTCACTTATCATTGACATTCATTAAAATCATCCATGAAGAAAGTCTGGATTCTTATTGGTCTAATATTTATTACATACCTCTCCATTTCACAGGAAAGGATAGGCCTATCCAGCGATCCTTCATCAGGAGTATATTCAATTTTTCTCAATCCAGCATTTTCTTCCAGGTATACCATGGACTGGCATGTTAACGCACTTTCATTTCATCAATTCCTGGAAACTGATTATTCATATCTCTCTAATTCCAATCTATTTACGGCTTTGGGTGAATTTGATGACCTCAATATAGTAACAAAACGCAATCAGGTTTCTGATGGTAACAGTTCTAGACAACTCATCTTTGACCCTGACGGAGGGAGAAAATCATTTTCTGTTAACACCTCTATTCTATGGCCTTCTGCCTTATGGAAAAGAAGTAAAACTGAGAAAGTAGGTTTCTTCATCCACACACGAGGAATGGCATCAGGATTCCGACTTCCTGAAGAAATAGGTTATTATGAACTTGAAGAAGTAAGAGATACCACTGTCACCATTCCTGAGTTTAATGTGGCAGCCTCAACCTGGACTGATCTGGGGGTACATTATTCCAGAATTCTCAACCAGGATGATTACGGATCGGAAGCCATAGGGATCAATGCGAGACTTGTACTTCCTCATGAATCAGGAAAATTCTCTTCAGACAACAATGTGGATTACAGTCGGTTCCAGGATACTTTTAGTGCTGTAGGGTTGGTAACAGATGGAGGATACAATTTCTTCCCGAGTGGCAGCACAAGCTACAGTCCAAGGATCAATGGCATCGGATTGGCATTGGATATTGGATACCACCACACCACTCCCGATTACAGCTATGGGATCTCATTATTGGATTTCGGGTTTTCGTACACATCAAGAAATGCAGATAATTATTCCATAGTATCGGATACTACTGTTGTCTTCGATGGATCGCTTGTAGAAGACCCTAATGACATCATAGGAATAATAGAAGAAGTAGACCGTCAGTTGGAAGACCAGGTGTCCAGGGTGGTTGAAGAAGGTGGATCATTTTTACTGGGCATGCCCACTGCGTTCTCCTTACAGTATGCCAGACCCATTGGAGATCACTTTATGGTCTCATCCCAATTGGTTCAGCGTATGCCTATGTTTTCACAGGGATTGAGAAGGCCCAATTCACTATCCTCTGTCCTACACTACAAGTCGGGACACTTATCGATTGCGCTCCCTATTACATTATATGAGTATACAGACCTCCGTGCCGGATTCAGGTTGATGTACCGATATTTCTACATTGGAACCGATCACATAGCCAGCTTGGTAGGAAGTCGTAAATTTTCAGGAACTGACCTTTATCTGGGGTTTCAGATATATCCATTCAGCCAGGTGGCTGGTAAGAAAGGGGTTCAATGTTTTGATTTTAAATAAGGAGAAGTAACTTCTTCAGATTCCTACTTGCCTACTTTTGGCAGGAGCCCGAAGGGATTGATAAGCTCAAAAATCGACCTTCGAAAATATATAGATAGCTATTTCATTATTACTTTTTAAATGCATACTTAACCTGAAGAACTCCATCATTAGAACATTCCGGACTGTACAACTTAACCCTAAATTCTCCAGCTCTCCATGGATATTTCTTTTTCCAATCTATGGTGCCGGTTCCTACGATTTCAACTTCTCGTTTGCTGACCAGCAATTTTACCTCACAAGATGCTTCACCAGAAAGTTCAAGAGCAACTTCCTTAACTATGTCATGCTTTGACTGGATGGTAAATTCTGAATACCCTTTATTCAATTCTACATTGACTACTCCCGTTTCAGCACAACTCATTATCATTAGCACAGACAAAAGCAATAAATACTTCATTCTTTTCATGGCATTTTATAATTTCAGAAACACAAATTTAAAAATTCGGGAGAGGTCGGGAGACCTTCCCTTGAGTAATATTACAAAAATTCAGAAAAGGTCTAGCTTTCAACTTATTCCGGTAGGCAAGGCAGAAGTATTTCACTTCAAGAACTCGGGAGAGGTCAAAGACCTTCCCTTGATTTAAAGCTATTAAGGTGATATCGATCATTAATAATAACTTCCTTAAATCTCTATACCCTAAAGTGCCTTTGTTATGCATATTATTTTATCAAGGATTGCTCTTAATGTAAGCCGCCTTTTCACTTTCGATATTTGATTGTTCCTTATTGACACTCTCCTTCTCTTTCTCTAAAGTCATCAGGATGCGTTGCATTTTATCTTCCATGGTAGAGATATTG
>JABDLO010000175.1 GCA_013002995.1 Saprospiraceae bacterium
CCACTAGCCAGACATAGGCAACTCCCTCCAACTGGATTAATGCTACCTTCACCAGGAATGGGAGAACTAGAAGTAATGGTACCAGGTTAAAAAAACTGAAAAGAGATCTGAATAATAAATAATCAAATAACCTGGTACGCCTTACAGGTAGATGTAAATAGGGATTAACTGTCAATACTGGTACATCCTGAAGTACAAATCGAGCCAGTAAGTCCAGGAAAAAATAGTAAAAAAGAAACTCAGTATACTTAAGCACCACATCCGCTCCAGGGAACTGCTCAAGGATGATTATATCTACAAACCACCCAAGTGCAACCAAATTTAAAGCCAGATAGGCTAGCAGGATGGATAACAAAATATTTATTACCAGACTTTTCTGCCAGAAGCTGGATCTCCTGTATTCCAACCATTGATGTTTGAGCAAGGTTTTGAATGACAACATTTTTCTAAGGTATATCCAAATTATCAGATTTTAAACTTGTCTATATTCGAATACTAAAAGGGCACATTTTTTGCTATGTCTTGAACATGCAAATTCTATTCATCAATATTATCCTGTTATTTCCTCAGAGCGATTTAAGCAATACCATATTTCATTCTCGATATTCAAACATGCATATCTCCTTCGTGGATGATGATCTTTATTTCATGACAAGTCCCTATGATCCTTCCGGTCCAATTCCATACTGGGTCAGGAATGATACCTTATTCTTTGGACTAAGCCATGAAAAGGACTTTGCCATTTTAAGATCTAATCAAGTAATAGAATTGATGGATGAGAAATTTGATCTTTTATCACAAAAAAAGACGGATGAGATTCTTTACTATATGGATATGTCACCTTTGATTCGAAAAAAGGCTAGCAAAATACTGGAAGCAGTTCATTCCAATATTAGGGACTTCAGAGTTGGGAATATTACTATCAGCCAAATAAAAGAAGACAACTTTAATGAGCTCAACCTTGAAGCAGTTTGTAGATATAGAGATTCAAATGGCATCAATAGAGGATTTGAAGCCAACTTGAGTTGCTCAATAGAAAATGATAAGCTGAAAATTGAATTAGTGGATTAGTAAATGTATTCCTCCTCCCAATATTTAATCGTGTAGAGTCTTTACTCTATTTCATAAAAACTGCATTACCGAATATCATCTTACCATTTTGCCAGAAAGCCCTAAATAATGGATTATCTACCATATACACTACAGATCCGCTTCCCATTTCCTCAACTCCGAATACCAGTGATTCAGACAGATTTTTCTCAACATTTTTACCTACAAAGCCACTGACGTGATCATTGGCGGATTCAATGATTCCAACATTCCAGCCATCCTTGAGGTAAGAATATCTTGACCCTCCCAATTTTAGAGTAAAATAGTGTTGAGGATATCCAAAGGCTAGTGGGTGGCTATTATCGATCTTTGCCTTGTATATGGCTCCGGGTGTATTATTTGATATACTTAACCTTCTTTCATCTTCATATTCCATTAGTATCCTGTCTTCCTCAAGTTCTTCTTCCATTTTTTTGGATGAACTCTCTTTCTCGTCTGAAATATATTTAGTGAGGCCAAATTGATCTGTGTTAACAAAAGACCTGAGTGCATTGCTAATTAGTACAAGCCTCCCGCCATCTCGGACCCATTGAACCAGGTCCTTTCTCTTGTTTTCGTTAAATATTCTGTAATAGCCATTCGGGACTACAAGTACATCATACTTTGATAAGTCAATTCTTGAGAAATAAGAGACATCTAAAACCGTAACAGGATACTCAACATCCTGCTCAAAGTAGTACCATACTTCCCCGAAGCTCAATTAGCTTACCTCCGAACCGGATAGAACCGCAACTTTGGGAGCCTCTATCAAGGTGTAGTACCTTGAACCAAAATCCTTACCCAGGTTAACAAGACCGGTTTTGATGGTTTTGGTATCCTGCCCGAATTCGTTCGTGGCCTCTCTCACCAGTTCGTGATATCCTTCCAGGTGTTCATTATCCCACCTTAATACAACCAATGCTCCCTTCCTGAAACTTTGTCCATCAACACTGAAATCTTTCTCAGCAACACGGATCTTAACACCCTTATTTAATAGAGATGCCATCCACTTCACATCATTCAATGTTTCATATGCTGCTACATAAGCATAGGACTTACCATCACTTATTTGTGCAGAAGCTGCCTCAATAGAATATGGTGAGGTAACGTTAACTCTCTCTGTTAAAGCGTAGGCTTCCAGGTCATACATGTAGGGAACAGCCCAGGCAGTAATGTCATAGGTCATGGAATCCACAAGACTGGGATTAGGCTCAAAAAACGCAGTTACCAGGTTCGATTTTGGCTGGTATGCACTGATAATCATATCATCTGATCCTATTGACACGGATCCATTTGTTCCCTTTTGATAACTAAATCCAGTAAGCTTGCGATTTCCAGAAGCACCTTTGCCAAATTCTATTTGATGTTTCGCTAACCATTCCGACAGCATCTTCATTTTATCAGGATGATTAGACCCTTTTATCACATAAGTTTTATACCGTGCTGTAGGGCTATTTTGCGCTTTACTATAATATGATTCAAACTCACCCACCAACCTACTGGCGTTTACTGAACTTACCTCAACAGTAGAAAGACCGGTGGTATGATGATGCAGTAACCTGTCGTGAAGGGTTACCG
>JABDLO010000188.1 GCA_013002995.1 Saprospiraceae bacterium
AGTCGGTCAGCTGTGCCGGTTTCCAGAAGAATACCACAACAAACACCGCCAATGCTCCGCTTGCTACAATCTTATCGTTCATGTTCACTTTCAGGAATCCGGGTATGGTAGCTGCATAGGAGGCAGCTGCCAGGGCGAGTACAGTGCTGAATAGTCCATCCTGAAATTGAGTAGGACATTCTATCATGATTGCAATTCCAATCAATATCAATAAGAAGACCGTACCTGCGATTATACCATATTTTACTTGTTGTTTGTCCGTCATACCTTTGTGTATTATGGGTGAATCAAATCCGTGGGTGGGAAGTTTTAGAATGTTGTATTCAGCTTTGAGTTTTTCAGCAATTTCCGGTTCAAATGTTTTGATGAACCGCTGCAAAGTACTGTAGGCTCTTTTAGACGGCTTGGGAATGGTAATCTGATGCTTTCCCTTTAAGTTATTGAGCGTTTCCCAATATTTCTTAATCGTGTGGGCTATATTAATAGATTCATCGATCTTGCTATCCTGGATGTTATCATTGGCGTCATAATCTTCCAGGCTATAAAGATTTAGGGATTGTTGAAATTTATCAAAGAAAGCACTGGCTTTATGATTGACATCAGTAAGCTTTAATCTTATCTCATCAGCTGAAGCTTCTGTTTTGGTAAGCAACAAGAGCGCCTTCAACGAATCAAAAAAATCATTTTGCTTGGCAGTAATCTCCTTTTCAAATTGATCAATTAAATTATTTGGCATGGTAACATCTATGCATTTTTTATCTGTTCCAGAATATCATCAATGGGACCGGTATCCACAGCCGTTTTTAGAGCGTCGTCCAATCGATTAAGATCTTGCTTTATCTTAATAGGGTCTAATTCTTCGATAGCCTCTTCCAGTGTTTCAATCTTGGCTTCTCTGATTATATTAATGACGGCCTTACCATCTCTATGCTGAGGTGGCATTTTTTTAACTTTTGATAATACATTCTCCAGTTGTTCATCAGTCAGCTGAACACCAAACTTCTCGGAAAAGTATTTTTTAAATTCTTTAGGATCCATAATTCAAGGATTTATCAGATTATACAATACACCTCTTGTAATCCTCAACTTTATAAAATTGCATAGATTTCACGAAATAATCAATCTAAATAAGGATGGCAGCATATCGGCTGCTTAAAAAATAGAATTTATCTATCACCAAATTCAACAAGGCGTTCTCCGCATTAAAATGTTACAACTGTACTAGATGTCGTTACATGTTCAATAACTCTTGAGTCACAATTATCAGAAATTAGGCGCATAGTCAATAATCTAAAAACATAGGATATGAAACCTTCAGTCAAACATTTAAAATCCATCATGCTCTTGATTGTTATCCCAGTTCTGCTCACATTCACATGCTGTGAAGAAGAATTTAATGATCTTCATGTCGTTATGAGAGGTCAAGTGCTAGATAAGGTAACAGGTGAAGGAATACCAGACATTAGTATTTTGATAAATATAAGTGAGCCTACTACTTTAAATAGATATACAAATTCTACTTCTGACGAGAATGGGAACTTTGAGATTAAGCGCAAAGTACCCGGATGCAAGTCTTTTACTATAAGTGGTGTATCGGAGCCACCAAATACCCCAAAAAAATTTCAAAGCCCTCGCTGGGTCAATAATGATAGTATACCTTACTCGTATGAATTAATTTATAATTTAGGTCCTGACAATCTTAAGATTGAACTCTTTCCACGTACGTATTTCAACCTAAAAATTAATAATATTGAACCTTCTTCATATGAAGACAAGCTATACCTCTACATTCACAACATGATCCAAAAATCAAGCTATTGGGACCAAAGGAGACCAAAAGAGTATTATTTCAGTGGTCCACTTAATGACCTGATGATCGAAGGAGAATTATTTAAAGAGGATGAGATAAAACTAGTCTATGAGGTTATCAATGAAGAAGGAAATAATAAATATTCGAAAGTTTTCACATGCAAACCTGGAGGCATGACAGAAATCTATATTGAATATTGATAAACAAAAAACAAGTAAGAAACTCTTCATTTACAATGGCATTTATACAACAATGTAACCATCTAAAAGGAGGAGCTAAGCTTTGAGTTTAACCCCTCCCTTTTATTTCTAAAATACATTAATTATTCCCCAGATTAACTAAGGCATAACATTAATACTCTTAATTTATTTCTATGGACAACAAAAAGCCATGGTATAGTAATGAACTACCCCCAGACTTGTATGCTCAGGAGGTCCTATCGCTGTACAATTTTGTCCCATACCGCCAACAGTTAGATCACCAAGCAAATTATGTTCAAAATTAGCATAAGCAGCCGATTTATTTAATCCGACCCCAACGCTGTAGTAAGTATCCCAGAAGCTACACATTCTATAATTATCATCAATCTCACGAATTTCTTCTTCAAAAACAACCTTACTTTCTGAAGACATGGTCAATTCATTGAGAAAAATCAATAACAATGAAACCTCTCGATCCTGGATCATTGAATGGTTGCCTTCCAAATATCCAGTGAAATGATCTGAAATTACGAAGGGCTTTTTGTCTTTGATTGTAAGTCTTACTGACTTATCATTATTTAAATGAAGAGATCCACTTTCCATACTGACTGTATAATCTGTAAGATCAACTTGATGATTATTTAACAGGACTGCACGGTTATAGAAATGTTCAAGACTGCTTATCAAGGGTGTAAATGTCAACGAACTATTTACCTCTTTTACTTCTATTTTAGCAACACCTGCATTGAAAAACAATTTAGAAATTTTGTCAGTAGATGTAGTAACCTTCAAATCGGCATCTAATTCATATTGATCATCCTCGAATGTTAAGGTTTCTGAATCTTCAGAGCAATTAGAAAAACTAAAAGCGAGGAATAGTAAAAATAAAATTGATTGAAATGTTTTCATTTTTCTTTGTTTGAGTTATACTGCTAAGCAGTGTTTAATAATTGAATTGAAACTCATAATTTCAGGGTGTGATTTTTATTTGGTGTCGTTAACACTTCCGACTTTGGATGGGCAGTCCTTTTCACCTTAATAAATGATTTACAACGATTTAACACATATACACATCGAGTTGCATTTAAGAAATTACAGATTCATAAACGCTTTTTACTAACTATTCCAAATCGCCTAATGGCGTTTAATAATCAAATGGATTGTTGCATTTTCAGTACTAATACACAACGGAAAATTATACCACATCACTGGAATGTCAATTGACACCAATCATGCAATAGAGTGATAGTACTCCTCAATTTCTTCAAAATAAATTTCTATGTAGACTGCGTGGATCTTTATTCTGTACTCCAATTCTTTGTGGTAAAATACTCTACTGACAATACTCCTATTTCCACATAATCTCCCCTTTTGAACCACTCATATACCTCACTTGTTTTAATGTAAAAGAGAAACAACCATCAGTAAAGACGACAAAAAACGCTTAAAAGCGGAAGCCAAGATTCGTAAGAAGGAAGCCAAGGCACAATCCAAAACCAATACCACACAGGTTTCACCGAAGCCAACGGGGAAAATGGTGAGATTCGCTGAGGGAGTGAAAGGTATTATATATCTGATACTTGCGGTGTCGTTGATTATTGCTATTGTTCTCGGACAGACTGGAGTGATCATTACCCTGGAAGACATCATTGACAATCTGATCATTGCCCAGGCAGGGAAGGTGGTGCTGGCCATCATCGCTGTGGCATTGCTGATTTATGGGTTGAAGAATCTGAGGGTGTTGAGGTGAAATGGGATTGCCGCTTAGGACACTTAGAGCAGTTAGGTTTGGAGGATTGAAAGACTCTAGACTTCCTTGGAAGTGTACAGGCATACATAGTTTAAAGATATATTTTTTAAATATAATGCTTTACCTCACTCTTCCCTTTCTCCATTTCCACCGGCTTCTCCACAAAGTACATTTTTAACTTTCCCCTGTTCTTTACGGAAACTTCGCCACGGTATGTACATTGATAGGCATCCTTGATTTCGTGGTAGGTATGCTCAGAAATATTGATCCTTCCCGGATCGGAGCTGGATTCCATTCTGGAGGCTACATTGACAGCATCTCCCCAGATGTCGTAGGCAAACTTTTTAGTACCCACCACTCCTGCCACCACAGAACCGGTATGGATTCCAATGCGTATGTCAAAATTGGATCTACCATGCTCCTTAGACAACTTGGTTTTTTCTACAAATTCTGCGATTTCCATCGCAGCCTTTACGGTTTTAAGAGCGTGATCAGGGGTATGATTGGGTAGGCCGCAGGCACACATGTATGAATCACCGACTGTCTTTATTTTTTCCAAACCATTTCTATCTATGATCTCATCGAAAGAGGAAAAGTAATAATCCACTGTCTCTACCAGTTCCTCGGGTGATAAATTCTCGGCATATGAAGAGAAGCCTTTGAAATCGGTAAACATGATGGTGACAGATTCAAACTTCTGAGCTATCACCTTGCCGTTGGATTTTAATTCCTCGGCAGTCTCAGCAGGTAGAATGTTGAGCAATAGATTGTCCGACTTGTTCTTTTCTTCTTCAATAATCTTATTGGTCTTTCTGGTAAATAGGTACCTCCGGTATAAACCAATGGCCAATAAAGCTATCAGAAAAGCTATGACCAGGGTGGAGATGAGGGTAATCTGTTGATTCCTTTTCTGTTGATTCAGTAAATCAACCTCTGCCTGCTTCTGAGACACTTCAAATTCTGTTCTCATATCAGCCCTTCTTTTGACAGACTCAACATTGTTCAAGCTATCCCTATACCGGATGTGGTTCTTGTAATGCAGCAAAGCCTTTTCATTGTTGTTCAATCGTTCGTACAATACTGACAATTGCTGATTGGCATCACTGATCTGGTCCTTTAATCCATATTTTTCCGAAAGAGTAAGGCTGCGATTGGAATATTTTAAAGCCGTGTTGACATCTCCCTTTTCAAGGTATATATCAGACATATAAGTAAGGTATACTGCAATGGGATAATAATCTTCCAGCTCCTCCAATAATTCAATGGCTTCCTTGATTGTCTGTTCTGCTCGTATTCTGTCACCCAATTTAGCATATGCCATTCCACTATTACCGAGATTGTATGCAGTACCAATGAGATATCCAAGATTCCGAAAAATGGGACCCGATTGATCAAAGTATTCCAGCGCCTTTTCGTATTGCCCATTGTTGATGTATGCATCTCCGGCATTCAATAAAACAGTTGCTATCTTGACAGAATCATCCGTTGTATATAATATCTCCAGTGCTCTGTTGTAATATTCAATGGCATTTTCATGATTGTCATTGATGGAATAGGTATCAGCTATGTTAGACAATGCCGTACCCTCTCCTTCCACGTATTCGGCTTCTTCAGCAGCTTTAAAGCCTTCGAAAAAGGTGCTAAGAGCAACATCCAGGTCTCCTTTTAATTTATAACCATAACCCAGCTCCATCATTCCTTTATGTAGCCAATAGTGATCCTCAGTTTTTTCTGCCTCCTTGATTAGTTCATTGGCATAGAAGATGATATCCTCAGCAGCAGTTTGATTGGAAGCAATTTCATGTAGCAACTCAATTTTTCCTTCCTGTATAAGTTCATCCGAGCTCAAGACCCGTACAAGGCTGTCCGCTTTATTTTGGTCTTGACCAATGCCAGAAATTGGAATAACCAATACGGCTATTCCTAAGCATATGTTTCTAAAAACATCCACAATATTATTAATCAATGGATTCTTAATTGGGGGTCAATGCTTAGTCCTATTGCCTCCTGAACAATCACAGGATTTCCATCAGTACCCTGGTCTATCCAGAACACATCAAAGTTTACTGTATAATCAACAGTATCGCTTGTAGGATTTGCCGGGATATTGGCAAGAAAGTAAGAAGCATCATTACCACCCGAAGGTCCTCCACGAGGAGTACTTATTCCATTAGGAGGAGTGATAGCAGTTATACCTGTTATAATGACAAAATCTCTTTTAGCTGAGCCAACATTATTTATGGCCCCAATCCAGGTTACTGTTCCACCTTTTTCTACCTGTGTCTGATAATATTGTTCATTGCCATCATCATCATTAAGAGCATCACCACTTGTATCACCCATGGTTACATTGGCAGCAATGTTGGTTTGATCAAGATTAATGATGGTTCCATTTTCATCTCTGGTCTTTACGTACAAAATGATAACGGTATTATCTCTGGGTTCTAAGTTGGGAGGAGAATCAGTTGACATAGTTTTAATTTTTTAGGGTTATTTAATATTTATATATATTTCAACAATGTTTTTGATTACAATATAATTCTTTATAACATAATTTTTTTTTATAAATATTTGATATTATATTATTACACAACATTTTATTACGTTTATCAGATTTATTAATCTATGTTAAAATTGAAAAGGAATTTGTTTATGCTTGACTTATTCGATATGTGATTGAGCAGTATAATTTTTTAACCACAGTGCTTCACAGAGTTGATTCTCAAGATTATAAAGAAGATTATTTTTATTGGAATACTACTCCGCAAAACTCAAATCCAAAACCTATTAACTCTATGGTTTAAAATTAAAGTAAGCCTTCTTGTCTTTTAATGGAATTAATGCAATTTCTATATTATGCATTCAAATTATTTCACCTCAATAACTGATACCCTGTAAACAAAGACATAAGTCTATTTTTGATCATGGTGATCATTCTTCTATTGATCTCCCGAGTCATGGTGGTGTAGGTTTCATATTCCTGGACGGTGAAGTGACCAATGATGAGTCCTCGGAGTTCTGTCCTTAAATTATTATCTGATCGAAAGATCTTATTGATGAGGAATCGTTTCTGATCTGCATTTAATTCAGCGAAATTGATCTTTTTACTGATCACATAATTCTGGAAAAAAGTGACAATGAGGTCGTGTTGCATCTTAATGATAGGACGAAGCGTTTCATTCTGGAATTTTTCTTCATTCTTCTTGTGATCGAAAGATCCGATGTTCTTGATCTTCGGTCTGATGCTTATTCTTTGATCCATATGATGGAGTAACGGGTGTGGAGATAAAAGGTTGAAGCGAGTGGTATTTTTTAACCGCAGTGTGACACAGAGTTTGGCACAGAGTTTCACGGAGGAAAATAATAACAACTCTGTGAGACTCTGTGCCGAACTCCTTTGACTCGGTGGTTATATTGTCTCAACCTTACATGCCTACCTTTGGTAGGATTTTCTTGATTCTAGGATCACCTTGATTCTTTCTTTTATGATTTGTAGATGTGATTATTGTTGTGCACTCTTTTAAATTGAAGGCTTCTAGCTCCAAAATTGTCTGAACAGGAATATACTGATTTAAAGATGATCAAGATTTTTCATAGAATTATTGTACACTCCTTAAATTCCAGACTTAAAATCAAAAAAGGAATGAGGAATAGTTTAAATCGCACTTTGTTCACCGTAGCTTTGCGAAGGTAAAGAGGTATCAAAGAGTTACACGAAGACCCATCAATTTTACGCTTCACACTTGTTTGAATCTCAAATTTTCAAATATACTTACCTGTGGCAGTGAAGATTGGATAACAAAGTTGTATTGCTCTGTTTTTTAACCAAAAAACACAACCAGCTTATCACAAAATTTATTCAATAACCTTCATCCACTACTTTCTGCTCATCTTCCTGGAACACATTCTTCCTCATCTACCTCTCCATCGCAATCATCATCAATAGAATTACCACATATTTCCAGGGTATCATCTGTATTATCCGTGCAATACATATTCGCTCCATCGCAAGCCCATACCCCTTCTTCACACAGATCGGTATCCGGACCATCGCATGGACAACCATATTGTGGTTCAGCACTACCATCAGCAGTTGCAGGATTACAGTCGTTGTCTACACCATCACACAGGTCAGGGTTATCTCCTGTATTATCCGTACAATACATATTCGCTCCATCGCAAGCCCATACCCCTTCTTCACACAGATCGGTATCAGGGCCATCGCATGGACTACCATATTGTGGTTCTGCACTACCATCAGCAGTAGCAGGATTACAGTCGTTGTCTACAC
>JABDLO010000215.1 GCA_013002995.1 Saprospiraceae bacterium
AACACAATTGTAAATTGTATGTTTACACTCTGTTTAATGCCTTAATCTAATTTTTTATTTGAATTATCCATTGACTAAAAAAACACCAATTCATGAAGAAAATGATAGTTTTCGCCATCCTGCTAGGGGGCATTATAGCCTGCAGTGGGGGAAATGATAAATCGAAAAGTAATTCTAAATCAGCCACTGCAATTGATGGGGCAAAGATTTATAAATCTAATTGTATGTTGTGCCATGGTGATGATGGCAAGCTAGGATTAAACAACTCAAAAGACCTTACCGTATCAAAATTGACTAAAGAGGAAAGAATCGATATCATAACTAATGGTAAAAATACTATGGTAGGATTCTCATCATTACTTGATGAAGATGAGATCAAAGCAGTTGCTGAGTACACCTTCACTTTAAAATAATTTCATCAATGGCAGCAAAGATCCTTGGTATGATGTCCGGCAGTTCACTGGATGGGCTGGATCTTGCCATCTGTGAATTTGAGGGAACCCAATATAAATTTCTTGCAACTGATCAGATTCTATTACCAGAATCAATAAAAACTAGATTATCAGATCCCTTGGGATTATCAAGCAAAGCTTTATTAATGCTTTCCAGTGATGTAGGGATGTTTTTAGCAGAGTCTTCCCGGGATTTCATTATAGAAACAGACATTCCGGTTGATCTCATTGTTTCACATGGTCATACGATTTATCATCAACCTGAATCTAATCTCAGTTGTCAGATCGGAAATGGAGGTATAATAGCTTCATTAACAGGCATTGATACACTTTGTGATCTACGCATTCAGGATATAGCAAATGGTGGCCAGGGTGCACCCCTGGCATCATTAATTGATTTAAATCTTTTTAAAGACTGCAGTGTCAAATTGAATCTGGGAGGTATAGCCAATGTTTCCATATCGATAAATGACCATGTGAGGTCTTGGGATGTATCTCCATGTAACCAAGTATTAAATCAACTGGCTTCATTTAAAGGTTATGAATACGATGAAGGTGGAGGATTGGCCAGAATGGGTAACATCGATGAAGGGTTATGGAATATATGGAAATCAATTCCATTTTTTGAAATGTCTCCTCCTAAATCTTTGGATAATTATTGGGTCAAGAACGACTTCTTTTCAGCCGTCAAAGATGTAAAGATAGAAGACGCCTTACATACCATGTGTCGATTCCTGGCTGACACCCTTTCGAAGGATCTGAAGAAATATTTGCCGCAAGGCAACCACAAGATGTTGATCACAGGTGGGGGGGCACATAATCAATTCCTGTTAGAATGTATTTCTGAAAAAGTTGATGTTGAAGTTGTTGTACCAGAGGATGAAGTAATTGATTATAAAGAAGCTTTATTGATGTCTTACATGGGGCATCGATATCTAAAAGGGCAGGTCAATGTCATTGCGTCTGCGACAGGAGGTGATAAAGACATTATTGCTGGAGCATTATATAAAGGGAATGGAAAACAATAGTCATATATTGGTAACCGGAGCTACGGGGTTCATCGGTTCTTATCTGGTAAGACAACTGCTAAAGGAAGGGCATCAATCCATTACTTGTCTTAAAAGAGAAGGGAGTGATACTGGTACAATTGAGGATATTTATGATCAAGTCAAATGGGAAACGGTTGATTTGCTGGAATCAGATAACTTATTTGATATAATAAAGGATCATGAATATGTATTTCATTGTGCGGCCATGGTGTCTTTCGATCCGGCCATGAGGGACGAGATGTTTAGGGCAAATGTAGAAGGTACTGGTAATGTGGTAAATGGTTGTATTGAAGCTTCTGTCACCCGATTAATTTATGTAAGTTCAGTCGCAGCCCTAGGTAGGGATCCTAAAATAAAAGTCATAAATGAGGAAGTAGAATGGTCAGAATCAAATTTAAACAATGATTATGGCAAGTCTAAGATGCTTGCTGAAATGGAAGTGTGGAGGGCAAGTGCAGAGGGACTGGATGTTGTTATTGCCAACCCCTCGCTTGTACTAGGCGTTGGAGACTGGAACCGTTCTTCTCTCCAGATCTTTACACGCATCTATAAAGGAATAAAATTTTATCCATCTGGTGGAAATGGAGTTGTAGATGTACGTGATGTGGTAGATGGGTTGGTCAGAATGGGCCATACAGATTCAATAAATCAACGTTTTATTTTAACTGGTGCAAATATCTCTTATGGGGATTTTTTCTCCATGATTGCTAAAGGACTTGGCGTTTCACCACCGTCCAGACCGCTTCCTGAGTGGTTAGGAAAGATGGCTCCTTTATTAGAAAAGATAAGATCCTTGATTCTATTTAGACCACCGATTATTACGCGATCAAGCCTTAGGACATTGAATCATATAAGTAAGTATGATAATTCTAAATCAATTAACACCTTAGGTATGAAATATAGATCAATTGAAGATACAGTTTCAGATTGTGCTATAGCTTATCTTTCCGGAAGCCAGGATCCACTTTCATCTTAGAAAGATCAATAAATTATCACTACATTCATCTTTAAGATGAAGGTGAGTCGCAAACTATTCGGAAATATTTCAGGTCAACAGATCTACCAGTATATTCTTTCTAATGATAATGGCATGGAATTGAAGGTGATCAATTACGGAGGCATCGTAACTCATCTATTGGTTCCTGATAAGGAGGGTAATATAAAAGATGTAGTGCTTGGGTTTGATCATTTAGACGGATATCTGGGGGACCATCCATTTTTTGGTGCAATTATAGGTCGGTATGGAAATCGGATCGCTCATGGACAGTTTTCTATCAATGATAAAATTTACCGGTTGCCCATAAATAATGGTGGTCATTGCCTGCACGGTGGTGTTGAGACGTTTTCACATAAAATATGGGATATTGAACCCATAGAACATCATGAATATTGCGGGTTGAAACTTTCTCTTACGAGTCCTGATGGAGATCAGGGATTTCCAGGAAACTTAAATGTTGAAGTACATTATCTGCTTGATGATTCCAATACATGGAGAATTAAATATAGGGCAATTACAGATCAAGCCACTGTGGTCAATATGACGCAACACGCATACTTCAACTTAAAAGGACATGATGGAGGCCCGGTACTTAAACACTCACTGAGGTTGAATGCGGACCATTTTACTCCTGTTGATGAAACGATGATTCCTACAGGAGAGATAGCATCGGTAGAAAATACACCCTTTGATTTCCGATATCCACAAGAGGTAGGGTTGATGATGGACGGTGGTTTAGACCCCATGATTGAAGGAGCGAGAGGTTATGATTTAAATTACGTATTAAATGGAGTAGATGGAGAATTACGACCTATCGCTGAAGTTGTCAATAATGTATCAGGTATTGTGATGGAAGTATGTACAACAGAACCCGGAGCTCAGCTGTACATAGGGAACTGGCTAGATGGAATCAAGGGGAAGGGAGGTGTTGCTTACCATGCATATCATGGACTCTGCATAGAAACACAACACTTTCCGGACGCTCCTAATCATCCTCATTTTCCCAGTACTTTTCTTCTCCCTGATGAAGTGCTGGAAAGTGAAACTTCTTATTCATTTTCTGTTCATAAATAGTTGTTCAAAACATCAGAAGTCTAGTATGAGAATCGTTCTAAATGGTGATGATACATATCATTATTAAATAAGGTCTAATATACTAATTGCTCTTAATCAGTCACTTAGGTATTATGCTAAATTGTCTTGTATTTGCGTGAGTTGACAGAATAATATTTTCAATAATCTGATCTTATGGAAATAAAATAATAATATATATATTCATTCTTCTTAATTCAAAATCGATTAACATTCATTAAAAAATAAATCATATGAGCGTTTCAACCAAGGACATAAGGAACGTGGTCTTGCTGGGCCATTCCGGTTGTGGTAAGACCACTTTTTCAGAGACCATGTTATTTGAATCTGGAGCCATTCCGAGGAGAGGAACTGTCGAGGCAGGATCTACTTTATCTGATTTTTCAAGTATAGAACAAGAGAGGGGTAATTCAATTTTTTCAACTTTAATGCATACCAATTGGAGAGGTAAGAAGATAAACATTCTAGATACTCCTGGTTCAGATGATTTTGTCGGTGAAGTTGTCTGTTCAATGAGGGTTGCTGACACTGCTCTCATGTTGCTGAATAGCTCCAATGGGGTAGAGGTAGGAACAGAACTTGTGTGGGAGTACATTGAAAAATTTCACACTCCTACAATCTTTATAATGAACCAGGTGGATCATGACAAGTCAGACTTTGATGCAGCACTTGAACAGGCTCAGTCCAGATTTGGTAATCATGTCATTCCAGTTCAATATCCTTTAAATCAGGGCAGTGGATTTAATACCATAGTGGATGCATTGAGGATGGTGATGTATGTATTTCCAGAAGGAGGTGGAAAACCGGAAAAACAAGAAATTCCGGAAAGTGAAATAGGCAGAGCACAAGAGATGCACAATGCTCTTGTAGAAGCTGCTGCAGAGAATGATGAAGGATTGATGGAGAGGTTTTTTGATGCGGGAACTCTTAATGAAGAAGAACTTGCTCAAGGACTTACCATTGCACTTGCCAATCAACAGATTTTTCCAGTCTTCTGTTGCTCATCAACTCAGAATATGGGAAGTGGAAGGATTATGGGATTCTTAAATGATATCGCTCCTTCTCCTGCTGATAGACCAGATGCTCCGACAGAGGATGGCGATACAATGGCTCCAGATTCTACCGGGCCAACGTCAATTTTCATATACAAGACATTTTCTGAGCCTCAGGTAGGAATGGTTTCTTATTTTAAGGTGTATAGTGGGACATTGAAAGCTGGAGATGAACTGGTTAATATGAAAAATTCCACGACTGAAAGATTCAATCAGCTCTTTGAAGCCAATGGGAAGGTGAGAAATACGGTTGATCAATTAGTGGCTGGTGATATAGGAGTTACTGTTAAGTTGAAGAATTCACATACCAATAATACGCTCAATCAAAAAGGGTACAATAAGGAAATTAAAAAGATCACATTTCCAGATCCTAGGGTAAGGACAGCGGTAGTACCACCTAGCAAAGCAGAAATGGAAAAACTGATGAAAGCCCTTCATCAGATTGAGGAAGAAGATCCTACCTTAATCATAGAACAAAGTGCTCAACTCAAGCAGACCTTATTGCATGGGCAAGGACAATTACACCTTGATATACTCAGGTATCGAATAGAGAAGGTGAATAACATCACCATGGAGTTTGAAGAACCTAGGATTCCATATAGGGAAACGATTACAAAAGTTGCCAATGGATCTTACAGACACAAAAAACAATCAGGTGGAGCAGGACAATTCGGTGAAGTGCATATGCGGATAGAACCATATTATGAAGATATGCCGGATCCAACAGACCTTTCTGTGAGAAAGAAAGAAATTGAGGACTTGCCATGGGGTGGGAAACTCGCTTTTTATTGGTGTATTGTCGGAGGGTCCATTGATGCCAAGTATTCCAATGCTATTAAGAAGGGAGTCATGCAGAAAATGGAAGAAGGACCTCTTACAGGATCTTATTGCCAAAATATAAGGGTTTGTATTTATGATGGAAAGATGCACCCAGTCGACAGTAATGATATGGCGTTTATGATTGCTGCTGCACAAGTTTTTAAAACTGAATTTAAAAGTGCAGCACCTCAACTTATGGAACCAATTTATGATCTTGAAGTAATGTGTAGTGATACAGTAATGGGGGATATCATGGGAGATCTTCAGACCAGAAGAGCAATCATTCAGGGAATGGATGCTAAGGGTCATTACCAGATCATTAGGGCAAAAGTACCATTAGCTGAGTTGTATAAGTACAGTTCATCATTGAGATCATTGTCTCAGGGTAGAGCTAAGTTCTCAAGAAAATTTGCGGAGTTTAGCCCTGTACCACACGACTTACAACAGAAATTAATCAAAGAACACGAAGAAGAACTTGCAGAGGCTTAATGAATTAATCTTTTGTAGTTTATTGTTTTATAACTAGATTAAGAAGAGAAGGCATATTAATAATGTGATTGAATGCAATAGTCAACCACATTATTCCTTCTCTTTTTTTGTGCATCCTCCGATTGTCAATTCACTACTCTGAAGTATTTTTATCGTGTTCAATTGATTCTGACTATAGCATTTCTTAAAGTCTCTATACCTTAGCATTGTGAAAATTGGATTCGATGCAAAACGACTGTTTCTGAATAATACGGGCCTTGGAAATTACAGCAGGACTCTGGTGAAAAATATGGAGCAGTTCTTTCCGGAGCACGAATACATATTATACACTCCGAGGATTGTTGAAAATGATGCTACTCGATATTTCTTACAAGACAATAAGTTTGTTATAAAAGAAGGGCCGGCAATCTTTTCTTCGTACTGGCGAAGTAAAGGAATCGTGAAAGACTTATTAAAAGATGGTATTGATATTTACCATGGTCTGAGTCACGAAATTCCATTAGGTTTATCTTCAACTGATATTCGTTCCTGTGTTTCAGTTCACGATTTGATATTTGAAGTTTATCCAAAGTTGTTCAATTTTATAGATCGCAAGTTGTATCAACTAAAATATAAGTCTTCAGCTATCCGAGCTGATACAGTGATCGCAATCAGTGAGTCTACAGCTCATGATATAGAGTCATTCTGGAATATAAGGAAGGACAAAATAGAGATCGTATACCAATCTGCTGGAGAAGCTTTTTTTAGGGAAACACGTAAAGAAGATCTCAATCGAAATCATTTCCTATATGTGGGTTCTATTATTGAGCGTAAAGGTTTACTGGATATTATAATTGCATATAATAAATGCATGGAGGATCGTGATATGCCACCATTTAAAGTAATAGGAAGAGGCAAATCATACTTTAAAGCATGTAAAAATAAAGTTGCGGAATTGGGTCTATCCAATAAAATTCAATTTATAGGGGAGGTTAATAATTCAGAATTGATAAAATATTATGACGAGGCCATCATATTGATCTATCCAAGTGTTTATGAAGGATTTGGAATTCCGATCATTGAAGCTTCATTGAGGAAAACTCCAGTCATCTGTTCCAATAAATCTTCGATGCCTGAGGCTGGAGGACCTCATGCATTATATGTTGGGCCTGGTGATGTAAATGGTTTAAGTGATGCGATGAACTTTTGTTTAGATAATCCCGATGAAGTAGCATTTCAGGCAGAAAAATCATATCTTTATGCCAGGAATAGATATAATGCTTCAGAGACGGCACATTCTTTGCTTAGTATTTATCGAAAAATGAAAGGATAAGATAAAAGTTTTGTAAAGTACTTAACTATCTTACCTGAAATTCTAAAATGATATTTGTTGCAGCGATGCAATTTATATAGATTTACAGCATCAGTTTAGAAATACACTGATGTTAAAATCCAGGTTTCATTCTCATTATTTTGGGGTGGGTTCCAAAATTCCACCCCATTTTTTATTCCCTTAAGTCATTGCTTTTAAAGAATTTGAACCAGCTGCAGGAAATTACCGCAGGTGTCATCCAATATTGCAATTGCTGCTGTTCCCACTGAAGTTGGTTTTACAGAAAATGATACTCCGAGATCAGTTAACCTTTCATATTCTTTTTCTACATCATCTACTTCAAGTTGAGCAACAGGTAATCCTGCATCTTTTATTGCTTTCTGATAGATCCTGGAAGGCTCAAAATGTAATGGAGCAGGTTCAAGTAGTATTTCTGCTCCATTCTCTTCTTGTGATGATTCAACCGTTAACCATTTATTACCTCCTCCCACATCTATATTGGTCTTTAGTTTAAGACCTAATATCTCGGTATAGAATTTTAAAGCTTTAGCCTGGTCGAGCACTGGGATGCTTAGAGTTTTGATTCTCATGATAAATGTGTTTTGATGTATTAAGATATCTAATTTAATGATCAATCAGAAATCACAATGTCTGGATTAGTGTCATGGAATAAATATCAACTCTAAAAAAGTTTTACTTTAATCAGAAATCTTATTCCGGATAAGGAGAAAACCAAGAACACTTAGAGTATTTAGGCCAGCCATGCTATACCACAAAACTTCAAAACCATAAGCATCAAGAATTTGTGTCCCAAGTATTGGTGCAATTAAAAATGCCAATGAAAACATCATTGTGTAGGCTCCCATATATTGGCCAAGTGAACCCCGAGACCCGCGTTTCAATGCCCATGTATTGGAATATGGAAAATTTAATATCTCTCCAAAGCCTACTAAAAATGAATAAGCCAAAAATATTACAAGCCAATGACCGGGTAGCAAGAAAGAGGCATGTGCCAATCCTATCATAGCTGCTCCTACTATCACCCAGAAGAATGACCTTTTCAGATTTTCAGTAAAAAATATCACTGGCATCTCAAATAGAAATATGATCAATCCATTAAGTGTAAAAAACAAACCTATCTGAAACTCACTCAGACTCCACTCTCTTTCAAAGAAAAGTGGAACAGTTGAAAGGATCTGAAAGAATGCAATCAGGTTGATCAGGTTTACAGCAACAAATGCTATAAAGATGTAGTCTTTGTATACAGATTGTTTTGGATCATCATTGGCTTCTTCAATCTCTTCTGGATGAGAAGACTTTTCTGGCAACAATCTCAATAAAAAGAAAGCTGCGATAAGACATGTTACTCCATCCAACACAAATAACCATACATATCCCATGGTTCCTGCAACGATCCCTCCTACAGCAGGACCTATACTGATTCCTAAATTAATGGCCATACGAATCAAGGAAATGGACCTTGTGCGATTTTCAGGATCAGAATAATCATTAATTGATGACATTACAGCAGGACGTAAAGCATCCGCTATGGTGCTCACAATGAAAATGGCTATCATCAATAACCAATAAGATTTTATAAAACCCAGAGTAATCAATCCAACGCCTCCCAATAAAAGGCTATACGACATAACCTTATATGTTCCCCATCGGTCTGAAAGCCATCCCCCTAATGCGGAGCCTGCTATTGACCCCAAACCAAAACTGGCCGTGAGTAATCCAGCTTTGACAATGGAAAAATTTAATTCCTGAGTTGCATAAAGTGTAAGAAAGGGTATTACCATCATACCACTCCTGTTGATCAACATGATCAAGGACAGCAGCCATATCTCACGTGATAATCCACGGAAAGATTCCTTATAATATTTTATAGTGGTAACAATCATTCCTTGCGCTGTAAAGCTATTAAATTCTATGTGTTGTGATCATTAACATTTTATTGAAAACTCATTAACAGAACATTGGATTTCCATTAACAGCATCCCTAAAAGAGAACAGATATGTTTGTTCTAACGCCACAAGAAGGACACTTGTGGACGTTGATTATTTACTTTTTAAAATAAAATATCATGAAAAAATATTTACTAATCTTATTATTTCTTCCATGCCTGAGTATTGGTCAGCAATCTTACCTGGATTCTCGCGGAGATCCTCAACTGTGGGGATCAGTTGAAATTTCAGATCTTAAAAAAGAAACATACGCTGAGTGGTTCCATGATTCTACTGAAGCCTATATTTCTAAAAATGAAAATCATGTAAGTGAAGGATTGATAGATTATAAGGTAAAGATATACATGGGAACATGGTGTGGAGACAGTAAAAGATGGGTTCCCAGGTTTCTGGAACAATGGGAAGCACTGGGGTTGAATTCTGATCGCATTGAGATTATCGGCTTACATGGAAATAGAAAGTTATATAAGCAAGCTCCGGATCACAGCGAGATGGAATATAACATTCACAGAGTTCCAACCTTCATATTTCTAAAAGATGGGAAGGAATATGCACGGATAGTTGAATCTCCTGTCAATGATCTCTACACAGATGTCGCACATATTGCCTCTGGGTATCCTTCGACACCACGGTACGCAGGAGTTACATTTCTGAGCAGTGTTATCGATACCTTTGATCTTGCCGATATTAAAGAATCTGATATTGAATTGATGTCCCGCAAGATTTCAAGATTGGTTGCTAAGCCGGGAGAATTAAATACTTATGCTCATAAATTATACTCAGACGGGAAGATTAAAGAGGCTGAATGGGTATATCAGCTCAACACACATTTATATCCATATCACCCTGGGGTCCTTCAGAGTATGGGAACATTTTATAAAAATGTAGAAGATTTAAAAAAAGCCATTGAGTATTGCCATAAGTCATTAATCATAGAACCGGACAACCCAAAATTAATATCTTTATTGAATGATTTAAATAACAGTAAATCAGACTAAAATGTATTATATATAATCATAATGTGATTAAAATAATAGCTTAGTTCCTGCAATGATCAAAAGCATAACAGATGGTGATTATAATTAATTAATTAGGGGAACGTAACGCCCCAGAAATGATTGATACAGTTAGAATACCATCTTACTATTTTATCCGAGTATTTAGGTATGAACTTACTTCTAAAAAATTTAAATGATGTTATTATGAAATCACTACTTGTTATTTTATCCCTTTTTATGGGCATGTCATTAAGTGCTCAGAAGTGGTATGTAGACCACAATGAAGAAATGCAGTTTTGGGGTGACATTTCTATAGAAAGCTTGAAAAAGGCACCTCACGGAGATTGGTATGCAGCATACTATGATGATTATAATCCAGAAAGGAATGTAGTTATTGCTGAATCTTTTAAGGATGTTAATGTACTTGTTTACATGGGGACATGGTGCAGCGACAGCCAGGAATGGGTGCCAAAATTTGTAAAACTATGGGAGACAAATGGATTGCCAACGTCTAATATTTACCTGACCGGCCTTCATAATGGAGATGATAAATACAAACAATCACCTAATAGAAGTGAATTAACCTATGGAATAGAAAGGGTTCCTACGTTCATCTTCTTAAGGGATGGAGTGGAGATAGGAAGAATCACGGAATCTCCTACTAATTCACTCGAAGAAGATGTGGCCTTCATTGCATTTGAAAATCTAAGAGTGCCACACAACTAGAAGTAAGGTTCAATAATTCGGGACCTGGACCTTTTAGGAGAATTCCCCTTTCTTCACAGGTCCCGAACTTTATTACTTCTAATTATAAACCCGACCTTAACCTTATAGCAGGCTGAAGAAATTCAGCCTGTCTGTGATTTAAGACCATTCCCCTATAAATATTGTGTAAAAAAGTGCCTCCTTTTTAAACTTTTACTGGTTTAAAAATTTAAGTATATGTTCTTTATATTTAATACATTCGCAAGACCATATTATCAACCTGACACCTTAATCATATGTCACACAATAAACTAACCACTTTTTCCCGAAGACACATTGGAATCAATGCAGGAGAATATGCAGAAATGCTATCTACAATAGGAGATAAAAGCCTTAATGTTTTACTTGAAGAAGCTGTTCCATCCAATATAAGGATGAATAGAGATCTAAGAGTACCGGATGCGCTTACAGAGTATGAGTATCTCAATGAGTTGAAAAAAATTGCTTCCAGGAATAAAGTCTTCAGATCTTACATCGGGCAAGGATATAATGGAACCATAACACCCTCCGTAATCCTTAGAAATATATTTGAAAATCCAGGTTGGTATACTCAATACACTCCATATCAGGCTGAGATTGCTCAAGGAAGGTTGGAAGCACTTCTTAATTTCCAAACCGTGGTCTCTGATCTGACCGGCTTGCCGATTGCTAATGCATCTTTGCTAGATGAAGGAACTGCTGCAGCAGAGGCGATGTCAATGTTTGAAGCCATCAGAAATAAAAAGAGAAAAAAGAATCCGGCTACCCGATTTTTTATAGATAAGATGACGTATGCACAGACCATTGACATCATGCATACGCGGGCCAAACCACTTGACATTGAAATAGTGATAGGTGATTATCAAACTATGACGCTAGATGATTCCTATATAGGAGCTTTGATCCAATATCCTAATAGCCAGGGCTCGGTGGAAGATTATAGAGCTTGGGTAAAGCATTGCAATGAAAATGATATTTTGGTTTGTGTAGCTGCTGATATTCTAAGTCTTGCTCTACTGAATCCTCCCGGAGAGTGGGGTGCAGATGCAGTAGTAGGCAATACTCAGAGACTAGGAGTGCCTATGGGGTATGGAGGACCACATGCAGCATATTTTGCAACTAAAGAAGACTTTAAACGTCAGATACCAGGTAGAATAATCGGGGTAAGTATAGATTCTCAGAATGATCGTGCACTCCGTATGGCTCTTCAGACCAGGGAGCAACACATAAAAAGGGAGAGGGCAACTTCAAATATTTGCACGGCACAGGCTTTATTGGCCATCATGGCAGGAATGTATGCGGTGTACCATGGTCCTGAAGGAATAAAAGATATCGCCTTAACTATCCATGAAAAAGCCACAAGACTTCATCGATCACTTTCCGATAATGGATTCAATGTTGTTTCTGATCACTACTTCGATACCATATTTATTCGATGCAATGATGATGAAATAGCTTCTATTAAAAGTAGAGCTGTTGAATCAGGAATCAATTTTTATTATGGAAATGATGTAATAGGTATAAGCATTGATGAAACGGTTTCTGCTTCAGATTTAATTGACATTATAATTGTTGTTACAGGGGAAACAGTAGAAATAGAGGAATTGTCTTCAATGGCGATCCCGGAGAATTTACAACGAGAAAGTGAGTATTTAACACACGAGGTTTTCTCTTCTTACCATACTGAATCTA
The DNA here is from genome assembly GCA_013002995.1 of Saprospiraceae bacterium. GTDB lineage: Bacteria > Bacteroidota > Bacteroidia > Chitinophagales > Saprospiraceae > JABDLO01. Next base: position 12,665 of record JABDLO010000215.1, read on the forward strand.
AAATGATGAGGTATATCAAGAAATTAGAAAATAAGGACCTTTCTCTTGTACATTCCATGATTGCATTAGGATCGTGTACGATGAAGTTGAATGCAGCAACTGAACTAATACCAGTATCATGGCCTGAATTCTCTGCCATTCATCCATTTGCACCTATTGATCAAGTAGAGGGTTATCAACAGATATTTAAAGAGTTAGAAGCATATTTAAGTGACATTACCGGATTTACAGCTTGCTCATTACAGCCCAATAGTGGTGCTCAGGGAGAATATTCCGGTCTGATGACCATAGCAGCCTATCACGAAGATAGAGGGGATCATCATAGGGATATTGCATTAATACCATCTTCAGCGCATGGAACTAATCCTGCAAGTGCTGTAATGGCAGGGATGAAAGTTGTTGTAGTGAAATGTGATGAAGATGGTAATATTGATGTTGAAGATTTAAAAGCTAAAGCTGAAAAATACAGTGATAATCTTGCTTCACTGATGGTGACTTATCCGAGTACCCATGGAGTCTTTGAAGAGGCAATCATCGAAATCTGTGATATTATCCATAACAATGGAGGCTTGGTGTATATGGATGGTGCTAATATGAATGCTCAAGTAGGGTTAACGAGTCCCGGAAATATTGGTGCAGATGTTTGCCACTTAAATCTGCATAAAACCTTCGCAATACCACATGGCGGTGGAGGCCCTGGAATGGGACCGATCTGTGTGAACGAGAAGTTGGCTCCTTTTTTACCTGGTCATCCTCTGGTGAAAACTGGCGGTGATAAAGGCATTAAAGCAGTTTCTGCTGCTCCCTGGGGTAGTGCAAGTATTTTATTGATATCCTATGGCTACATAAGAATGCTCGGGAAGAATGGAATGAAAAAATCCACTGAAATAGCGATTCTAAATGCCAATTATATGAAGGCAAGATTAGAAGAATATTATCCTGTCCTGTACACGGGAGAACATGGACGTGTTGCTCATGAAATGATACTGGACTTACGACAATTTAAGCCTTTAAAAATAACGGCAGAGGATATTGCGAAGCGATTGATTGACTATGGATTTCATGCTCCCACACTTTCATTTCCAGTAGCTGGAACCATTATGATAGAACCTACTGAAAGTGAAGATAAAGAAGAACTTGATCGGTTTTGTGACGCATTGATTTCAATAAAAGGCGAAATTGATGATGTAGCATCAGGAAAAGCTGACGCCGAAGATAATGTACTTAAGAATGCTCCACATACGGCTTCAATGATTACAGCTGATGAGTGGAATCACACTTATAAAAGAAGTCAGGCTGCTTACCCACTGGAATACCTTCAGGGTAACAAGTTCTGGCCATCGGTAGGAAGAGTAGATAATGCGCATGGTGATAGGAATCTTATATGTACTTGTCCACCCTTGGAAAGTTATGTAGATTCAGTAGATTAATTACTTGACTTAGAAGCAAGATGCTCAATGGATGTGCCTGTTACTCATTGAAGCTATCCATTTATTAGAATTATGTTCATATTGTTATTGTAAATGCAGTGTCTGATATTATAATTCCATGAATGGTTTAAAATGAACTGGTTCCTGATTTCTCTTTTACTTGTATGCCTGATGTTGATTTCTTATCAACAATATATCATCTTCAAGTCAAGATCTGCTTATTTAAGGGATCAATTAGAGATTCAACTAAAGATGAATGCCTTTAATCCAAATTCTCATTTTGCCTTTAATTCACTGAACTCTATAAAAAATCTTATACTTAAAGGTCAAGTAAGTGAAGCAAGTAATTATTTAACGACTTATTCAAAGGTTGTCAGGTATAATAATTCTTCTCAGGGGAAGGTATTTTCTATGTTAAAAGATGAAATGGATAATTTGCTTTTATTTACCGAGCTGGAACGCCTTAGATTTCAGAAAGGAATAGAATTTCATTGTTACCTGGATCATACCGTAGACCAAAATGCCATATGGATCCCCAGTAATCTTATTCAACCGATTATCGAACAATTGATATGGTGCTGCCTTGATTCTGAAAAAGCAACGCCAGCTCAACTTGTAATGTCTCTTTCATATGACGAGGGAATACTAGAGTGTATTATACGGGTCAACTCTGTTCCACCGTCTATATCAAATGACAGAGGAGATTTGGAAGATGGGGTTTTATTGACGCAATGGCTCAAGAAAAGAATTGCTATATTCAATAAATGGAAAGATGATCAAATACTTATTAAGAATATCGAACTCATCGACAGTGAAAAAAATGAGAGGGGAATGGAAATTATAATAAAGCTAGCGGCCAAGTCCTGTATTCAAAAACCAGAACATCTTACAATATCATGATCATGCAAAATATCAAAGCCATCATCATTGACGACGAAAGTGACGCGATTGAATCTTTACAGTTTGAATTAGAACACTATTGTCCTGGAGTTGAAGTTGTAAGAAGCTATCAATCACCGGTTAAGGCCTTAGAAGTATATTCAGAATGGGAATGTGATGTATTATTTTTGGATATAGAGATGCCGGTAATGAGTGGATTTGATTTCCTGGAAAAAGTGGTAGAACTACCATTTCATGTAGTCTTTGTGACTGCGTACGATCAATTTGCTATAAAAGCTTTTGAATTTAATGCCTTTGATTATCTGCTTAAACCAGTGCAGAAAGATAAGTTGATAAGAGTAATTGAAAAAATAAGAAATAGCCAGGAAAAATCAATCGATAAGGTAGAGGTTAAGGCAGCAATTACTAATATACAGTCTCAATCCAATCCTCTGGCAGAAAACATAGCTTTACCGACCTCAGAGGGATTTGTTTTTGTAAAGATCAATGACATACTATACGTCCAGGCAGAAAGCAATTACAGTTGGGTTCATATCGAAGACGGAAGAAAGTTTTTATTGTCCAAGACACTTAAAAGTATCGAAGAAATGATAGGATCACCTAAATTCTTACGCGTACATCAATCGTTCTGTATCAATCTTACAAAGGTGTCAAAATATGTAAGAGGTCAGGGTGGCTACCTTGTATTAAAAGAGGGAACACAGGTTCCTGTTTCACGTTCCAAGAAGGAGGACTTGATGTCAATATTAAGTTCCGGATTTTAGATATCAAGTAAAAATCCTGAAATGCTGACTGGCTTGAGATAATCCCTATATTTGGATTATGCCTTCGCTTGCTAAACTTAGAGATCATGGATACTGGGTGTCTCATCATTTTTACTGGCAATCACTAGTATACTACTTTTTGTATTCTGCAAGATTCAGGAGTTTTACGTTCTTTTCAGCTTGTGATCCGGCAATAGAACTTGGAGGCATGCTTGATGAAAATAAGAGTGACATTTATGCACTTCTTCCATCTCAGTATGTACCTAAAACCATCAACGTTACAACTGATACTTTTCAACCATCAATGATCGCAGAAAATGGATTGGTATTTCCTTTAATCGTCAAGCCAAACATTGGTTTCAGAGGCTATAAAGTTGCCCAGGTATACTCTGTGGAAGAAATATTAAAATATCTGAAAGAACAAGATGAAGGGAGGGAGTGGTTGATTCAGGAATACCTGGATTACAAACGTGAGTATTCACTGCTTTATTATCGATATCCTGATGGAAGCAAAGCTGGAATCTCATCCCTCATTGAAAAGGTTTATCCCACTGTTTCCGGTGATGGCCTTTCCAGCATAAGAACACTTGTTGAGAATTATGATAATGCTTTCCTTGATAGAATGGATCTTGACAGAAGGTTTGGTGATACTCTGAATTCAATACCTGGTGCTGGAGAAATCATTCAACTTGATACCATAGGAAATTACTCGCGTGGTTCCAAGTTTTACAGCTTAATGGATGAAATTGATGAAGGGTTGGTTGATGCAACAACCAGTTACTTCAGTCAGGTAAAAGATATTGACTTTTTCAGGATGGACTTCAAAGCAAATGACCTGGAGGCATATAAATCAGGGGACTTTGGCATCCTGGAAATCAACGGAACGAAATCAGAACCTCTTCATATTTATGATCCAAGATATGGTTTCTGGGATCGAACCAAAACCCTTGATGATCATTGGAAAATTATTGCAAGTATCGTGAATAACCGAAGGTCAATATCTGATTATCAATTTCCCTCGACGAGGGTAGGGCTTAAGTCATTATTCTCGATTAAAAAACTAGTGGATTAGGTATGGAGTTACTTTACGTAGCGGATCTGGTGGGAACTTTTGTATTTGCGATCAGCGGAGTAATGGTTGCATCAGCTAAAAAGTTTGATGTATTTGGCGCTTTTGTCATTGCATTTGTAACTGCGATTGGAGGAGGAACTTTAAGAGATATATTGATCGGCAGTTTACCGGTAGGATGGATTCAGGATGTAACCTACATCTTTGTTATCATGGTAGCCTGCCTATGTAGTGTTTTATTCAGCAGGTATATTATCAATCTGAGTAAGACGTTATTTCTGTTTGATACCATTGGTATTGCAGTCTTTACGATTCTGGGATTGCAGAAAGCCCTGGATGTGGGGACACCAGCCGTAGTAGCAGTAATGATGGGGACCATATCTGCAGTATTTGGTGGTGTGGTCAGAGATGTATTATGCAATGAGGAACCATTGATCTTTCGTAAAGAATTATATGCAACTCCTTGTATTTTTGGTGGTGTACTATATTTGATATTGGATCGATCAGGCCTCATTCAACCTGCAGTGATAGGAATTACCATTGCTGGAATAATAATCGTAAGATTGTTGGCAGTTAAGCGCCACTGGTCGCTTCCATTGATTAATCTTGAAAAGATCAGACATTGAAAATCCTCAATTTACATCCTCAACTGTATACTGAAGATCTCAAAGCTACTCTTCATTTTTATACAACATATTTGGACTTCCAAGTACAACCATATGTTGAAAAATGGGATTGGATGTCTCTAAAGTACAATGAGGTTGAATAGATGTTTACGATTCCTGATCAATATTACACTTTGTTGCAAATAAATTTGCAACTCCGATCATAGGACTTTCAAATTTATTTGAAAGAAAGGGGTCCAAGGTAAATCCCCCACTTGTAATGTTATTCATTTACCATCACAGATGCATTATTATTCGCTACGTTTACTTTGCACTGGTATATTGCTATAGTGTTGACTTATGTTGCAAATAAATTTGCAACTCCTGCTCGACATAGGACTTTCAAATTTATTTGAAAGAATGACGTCAATTATAAATTCTCCACTTATCAGGCCTTTAAATATTTCATGTGAAATACTTTAAAGTCTTTCAGGTTTACTACGGGTTCATGCTTCGTTGCAAATAAATTTGCAACTCCATTGGAAATTAAAATTCAGGGGGAATGACGTTTTTGAAATGTCCATTTAATTTAGCCTTAGATTTCATGGATTCCATTTCTTTTACAATAGGAAGTATATGATTTAAATGATCTATCATATACATCTGGCGTTCTACTTCACGGCCTAATTTTAGAAATTCAATTTCTTGTTGAAAACTGAAACCCACTTTATGTGCAACTTCATAAGTTCTGAATAGGGCAGGGCTTTTCAGAGGAACATTTTCAACATTCATGATAAGGTATAAATCTTTAAGGAGGGCTAGTAATTCTTTGTTCTTCTTAAAATTTGAATCCTGGTCCCAGTGCATCCTTTCTATTTCAGCACCAGGATAGAGCTTACCTATAATGGTCTTATAAAAGGCAATTATTTTTACAAGGCCTACTCCTTCTGTTCTTACATCCATTTTACCATTATCGTATTTTTTTTCAATCTTGGAAAGTTTCATTTCTGCACCCACAGGGAGGTTTTTGCCATTGTAATGTGGACAGATGATAAATGTTTTACCTTCTGTATCACATTCATGAATGAGTTGCCGATACCTGGGTTCGAAAATGTGCAGGTTTAATTTCTCGCCGGGAAATGCGACAAGGTTTAATGGAAATAATGGTGATATAATCTCTGCCATAGTTGTATAACAAATATGGTAGGGATTAGATTTATAAAGAAATAATTTTCTCCCAGCTTCCCTTAAGATTCGATCAATGAAGGGGCAGCAACGATCTGACAGATATTAAGAACCGTTTGGACCGCTTTTTCCATATCCTGAACAGATATGTATTCGTGTTTACTGTGGATGGCTTGCATCCCTGTAAATAGATTGGGACATGGTAATCCATTTGCCGAAAGGACAGATCCATCCGTACCACCTCTGATCATGGATTGATGGGGTTGAATTTCAGCCTGTTCCATTGCCATGTAGGCAATCTTTTTAATGCGCGGCATGGCGGATACGATGTCCTTCATATTTCTATACTGTTCCTTAATCGTAAGGGTATAAGATGAATGTGGGAACTGCTGCAATACCTTATCAGAAATGGTCCTTAGATGCTCAGCAAGATGACTCAAACGTGAGGTATCAAATTCTCGTAAAATAAAATCAATTCTTGCTGCTTCAAGCTCCGCAACAATTTTTCCGGGATGTATAAAACCACCACTGCCATCAGTGGCTTCAGGGGCAAGATATTCTTTGGGAAGTGTATCAATGATCTTAGCCGCAATTTTAATGGCGGATTCCATTTTACCTTTGGCGTACCCGGGATGTGCTGCCACTCCCTTAATCTCAATTACAGCAGCATCAGCTGAAAATGTTTCTTCGCAATACTCGCCTCGAGGCCCACCATCTAATGTGAATCCATAATCACATTTTATTTTATCATAATTAACATGTGCAACCCCTTGTCCGACTTCTTCATCCGTTGTGAATAATATGATAATATCCCCATGCTTTATTTCAGGATTGTTTGCCAATTGCTGTGCCATGTCCATAATCACAGCAACTCCTGATTTATCATCTGCTCCAAGCAGAGTCAATCCACTTGCAGTTATTATATCTTCACCCACTTTATCGCGTAAATATGGATAGTCTTTCAATTTAATTACCTGTTCCGGATCATCAGGAAGAACAATGTCCTGTCCCTGATATGCTTTATGAAGGATAGGCTTTACATCTTTGCCACTGCAATCAGGAGCTGTATCCACATGAGAACAGAAAAAGATAGAATCTGTAGGGTGATCTACATTGGAAGGTATGTAACCATATACATATCCGTAATCATCAGTTTCTGCCTTCACACCTATATCTTTCAATTCCTTAAGTAGCAAATTGGATAGATTTTTTTGTTTTTCAGTAGAAGGAGAAGAATTGCTTTCAGGATCTGCCTGTGTATCAATCGTTACATACCTGAGAAATCTTTCTGTTACAGTGTGTTTCATAGAGTTTTTTATTTAAAAGCCAAGGGTTCCTCCATCAGGTCTCCTAGGATCAGAGGCTCCTAATATATAGCCATCTTTTAACATTATAGACTGAGTACTTCCCATCACAGATCGTTGTAATATAATGTGTCCTTTTTGGGCCAGTAGTTGTTTGGTGTCATGGCTCAATCCTTTTTCAGCATATAAGACATCGGGCAACCACTGATGATGAATTCTGACAGCATGAGACGCTTCAGCTATATTCATGTCATGGTCAATAACGTTGAGGATTATCTGTAATACAGTCGTAATAATTCTGCTTCCACCGGGGCTGCCTGTCGCCAGGTAAGGCTTTTTATTCTTGAAAACGAGCGTGGGGGTCATAGAGCTCAACGGTCTTTTACCCGGTTGAATAGAGTTGGCTTCTCCTCCTATTAAACCGAAAGCATTGGGAGTTCCTGGCTTAGCAGAAAAGTCACCCATTTCATTATTGAGAAGAATTCCAGTGCCTTTAGCAACTATGCCATTTCCGTATGAAAAATTGAGGGTATAGGTATTAGATACTACATTTCCTGCCTTATCTACTACTGTAAAGTGCGTAGTCTCATTACTCTCATAATCGACAGGGTTACCTGGCTTAATATTTTCTGAAGGAGTCGTAGAGTATCTATTTACTTTCTCTCTAAGGTCATCAGCATATTCCTTGGAAGCTAATCCTTCAACAGGCACATCCCAAAACGCCGGATCACCAAGGTGTTCACTCCGATCAGCATAAGCGAGTTTCATGGCCTCAGCCATAAAGTGAAGGGTTTCTGCTGAATTATGTCCTAGATATTTCAATGGGTATTGTTCAAGGATATTTAGCATCTGAACCACATGAACACCTCCGGAACTGGGTGGTGGCATGGAAGCTATTTCATATCCTCTATACTTTCCCCATACTGGTTCAGCTTCCTCTACTTGATAATTGGCAAAATCTTCCATCCTCATAATCCCACCATTTTCCTTCATATCTTCAACGACCCTTTTGGCAATCTCTCCTTCGTAAAATGCTTTTGCACCATTTTTTGCTATTTGCTTTAAGCTCCAAGCCAGATCTGGTTGCTTAAATATTTCTCCAGGTTGATAGTATTCATTATTTTCTTTATAAAAAACCTTCTCTGTTTCCGGGCAAGCCTTCAATCTATTCTCATAACTCTGCAAAAGTCGTGAGAAGTCATATGTCATTTCAAAACCATCTTCAGCAAGCCTGATGGCTGGTTGAAGTACTTCTTCAAGCGACATGGTTCCATACTTTTCAAGTGCATAGGCTAAGCCAGCAACTGTTCCAGGTACGCCTGCAGAATTGTAACTCAGGTTAAATGCCCGATTGTCTACATCTCCATTCTCATCCAGAAACATATCTTTATCAGATGCACCAGGGGCCATTTCCCGATAATTAATAGAGGTGGTTTTATTTTCTTTTTCACTATGTAAGAGCATAAACCCTCCTCCTCCGATGTTCCCTGCACGTGGCAGTACAACAGCCAGGCTGAACCCCACGGCAACAGCAGCATCAACAGCATTTCCACCTTTCCGGAGAATTTCCACTCCTACCTTAGTGGCCTCATTATGCTGGGTTGCAACCATACCATTTTGTGCAACAATAGGGTGATGAATGGTTGCAGCATCGTAAATTGGAGTTTGTGCAATAATGCAATGATTAATGCTTATCAACAGAAGAATAATTGTGAATCGTAATTTCATCATTGTTACTTACTATATGTGGTGGAATTTAATCCGTAATTTACCATTGATTTCAATTTATCAAAGCATTTTTAGATGATAAATCATAGCTAAGAAAGACTAATTATGGGGATTAGAAGATTGGGTTTGGTTTTAGGGCCTTTGTTATTCATCATAACTAAGCTGTTTTTTCAGCCTGAGGCCTTGAGCCCTGAAGGAGTATCTATACTTGCCGCTACATTATGGATTGCAGTATGGTGGATTACGGAGGCCATCCCGATTGAGATGACAGCACTACTGCCGATTGTACTCTTTCCATTATCAGGAGGACTGTCTCTAAGTGAAACTTCTGCAAGTTATGGGCATAAATATGTATTTCTTTATGTAGGTGGTTTTATTCTGGCTATTGCCATTGAAAGATGGAATCTTCATAAAAGGATTGCACTGACGGTAATTAATATGCTAGGGACAAGCGTAAAGATGATCATATTGGGATTTATGCTTGCAACTGCTTTTCTATCCATGTGGATTTCTAATACGGCAACTTCGGTCATGATGCTTCCTATTGGTATGGCCATCGTATTACAGTTAAAAGACGATCCTAGAACCGTAGAAAATGAGAATATAATATTTGGCAAGGCATTGATGCTTGCTATCGCCTATAGCGCATCCATTGGAGGTATGGCAACATTGATAGGAACGCCACCCAATCTTATCCTGGCAGGAGTTGTCGAGGAGTTATATGGGGTAGAGATTTCATTTGCTAAGTGGTTTGTTTTTGGACTCCCAATAGCTGTTGTGTTGCTTTTTATTTGTTGGAAATACCTAACCAATTATGCTTTTAAATTTAAGCAGGATGCTTTTCCGGGCGGTAGGGAAGAGATTAGAAAACGGTTAAAGGAGTTGGGTAGAATTTCATACGAGGAGAAATGTGTTTTGGGAGTATTTATTTTTACAGCGATTGCATGGATCAGCCGATCGTTCCTGTTGAGTAAATTTATTCCTGGCATTGATGATACCATTATTGCTATTGTTGCTGCATTTGCAATATTTCTGATTCCGGCGAGGCAGGATCAGCCCCGAGCGTTATTGACATGGAAAGAAGCTGTTAAGTTACCATGGGGAATATTATTATTATTCGGTGGTGGCTTAGCATTGGCAGAAGGATTTAAAACAAGTGGATTGGCTGTTTGGATCGGTAGTCAGATGACCCTCCTGGAGGGTGCAACACTGATCGTGATATTATTGATCATTGTAGCTTCTGTTAATTTTCTTACTGAAATCACATCCAACTTGGCTACCACAGCGATGATCCTTCCTATTTTGGCACCTCTCGCATTGACAATCGATGTACATCCTTATCTTTTGATGGTAGGAGCTACTGTTGCAGCTTCTTGTGCATTTATGCTTCCGGTTGCAACGCCACCCAATGCTGTTGTATTTGGGTCAGGATATTTACGGATACCAGATATGGTGAAAGCAGGAATATGGATGAATTTAATTTCGATTATTCTCCTTACAATTGCAGTCTATTTTTTGATGCCGCTGATCTGGGGTATTGATGCCGGTTCCTTTCCAGTTTCCTGGAAATAGAAGATTGTCCGAAAAAAATGTACATTGGTATAAAGGCAGGATTTATTTAACAGATATGCATGTTACAAATTGAGAATCAATAAATAATTGACACATATGCTGGATGAATTGGTTAAGGTTTTTGATGATTTTACCAAAAAAAGTAGAATACAGGAATTGGAGACATTTTCCCGGGAGCATGGTATTCCTTTCAAGCGTAAGATGAGCTATGAAAAACGGCCGACCAAATTAAAGGGGTTTAAGCCATTTATTAAAAAGGGAACCAAACGCATGATCGGAGTAATGGAAGTGACTCCCACTCAGTTTGAAGGTGAAATAAAGTTTTATGATTTTCTGAGGACCAGGGACCTCGAGACGAAATCTCAATCAACAATAGAAGTGTACTGTAAAGAATTAGATTCCCCTTATTGCATGGTGAGTCCTAAGTCTGCATTCAAAAAAATGAAAAACATTTTTGTTACTGAAGAAATGGAGTTGCCTTTTATTTCTGAATTTCAGAATAAGTATTACATCTCTGAAGATACTGAGGATACATTCATATTGAGACCTAGTGTAATGGAACTCATGGCTGACTATAAAGGCCTGACTTTGGAAGCAAAGGGAGATTATTTATTACTCTATTATAAAAATAAAGAAATTAAAGTGCATCAGGTTCTTGAGCATTTAAAGCTTGTGGAAGAATTGGTAGCTCTGATCTGTTATGATGATTCCGAAGATTATGTGTAATTAAAACCTTTTCTTTGTATTGAAATACAGATCATCGTTATGCCCATTAATTTACCGGAAACGTCGCAGAAAAGAATTGTTGTTATAGGTGCAGGATTTGCAGGATTGACTTTTCTTAACAAGGTTAAGAAGCTGGATTATCAATTGGTACTTCTTGATAGGAATAATTATCATCAATTTCAGCCTTTATTCTACCAGGTCGCAATGGCAGGTCTGGAGCCATCATCAATATCGTTTCCTGTAAGGAAGGCGTATCAGGGATGTGACAATGTATTTATTAGAGTCGCAGAAGTAGAAAGGATCGATCCTGGTGAAAAGAAGATATATACCAATATGGGATATGTGAATTATGATATTCTGATTCTTGCACATGGCGCAACGACTAATTTTTTTGGTAATAAAGAGTTAGAAGAACGGACGTATGGATTGAAATCCGTTTCAGAATCATTAAGCCTGAGGAATGCCATCCTTCTCGATTATGAAAGAGCTCTGACAGAACGTGATTATGAAACACGTCAGGGACTGATCGATATTGTCATAGTTGGTGGAGGCCCGACGGGAGTTGAACTGGCTGGAGCTCTTGCTGAAATGAAATCATACATCTTACCCAAAGATTACCGCGAGCTCAATAATCAGGAAGTAGATATTTACCTGGTCCAGAGTGGCGATCACTTACTCCAGGGCATGTCAGAAAAGTCTAGCAAAACTGCAAGAAATTTCCTGGAAAAAATGGGAGTGCACGTTCTTACAGGGGTAAGAGTTACAGGTTATGATGGAGCTTATGTGAGTATGAATAACGGGGCGAAGATTAGAGCAGATAAAGTAATATGGGCTGCAGGTATCTGTGGTAATGAAACACCTGGGTTAAAAGAAGAAAGTGTAGGTCGAGGAAGAAGGTTGATCGTTGACAGGTACCACAGGGTGGAAGGACATGAAGATATTTATGCGGTTGGTGACATTGCCTACATGGATGAGGAGAAATTCCCACATGGGCATCCACAGGTCGCCCAGGTTGCCATCCAGCAGGCTGCTAACCTTGCAAGGAATTTCAAGAAGAAGAAAGCAAGGCCTTTTTCTTATAAGGATAAAGGAAGCATGGCTACTATTGGCCGCAATAAGGCAGTTGTTGATCTCACCTCATTTTCATTTACTGGTTTTATGGCGTGGATCGTTTGGCTATTTGTCCACTTATTTGCATTGATAGGGGTGAAGAATAAACTTTTTGTTTTTATCAATTGGCTATGGAATTATTTTACTTACGATCAATCGTTGAGGATTATCCTTAGAGCGAAAGAGACCAAATAAAAAAGTGCCGTCCCCTTAAGGGAAACGACACAACTATGATAAACTGAATTCAACTTTATTAATAACCTGAGTTCGATTGATAGTTTGCGGTTCAGAAAGTTAATAAATGGTAAAAGACAAGGTGGATGCAAGCAGGTTTATTGATATAAATCGATTAAATCCAACGAAGTATTTTATCATTTAGAACTTTAATTCCACATAAACAGCAATTTTCTTCCCAAAAATGGCTCGAAATAGTCCACTATTACTTTGCCATTTTTAATCGAAACTTACTATTTATGTGGATTCTGAACTCGAAATATAAATCGAACTCAGGTTAATATGCAAGGTTTACAACAAGTTCAAACTCGTCATAAATGGTTTTGTCTCCAAGGTTATCGAAGAAACTTCCACTTCCATATCTGACGTTGTAGTCCGTTCTATCTATGGTAATTTCAGCTGTTCCTGAAGTTTCAGTCAAGTCAGCATTAAACTTGATTTCCTTGGTGATTTCTTTTATGGTAAGATTACCCACGATCTTATAGCTTCCAGGTGTTCCTCTCGAGACAACTTTAGAGATTTCAAACTTAGCCATAGGATGATTATTTACTCCAAAAAAATCATCTGACTTCAAGTGACCGACAAGTTTCTGTGCACCCTTTCCTTTTAGGTCTGTACATTCGATGGTATTCATGTCAATGGTGAAGCTGCCACCTGACAACATTCCTGATTCATCAAATTCAAGCCCACCTTCACTGATTGCGATGGTTCCTGTATGAGATCCGGTTACTTTTTTTCCTTTCCACGTAATTACGCTCTCTGATGTATTCAATGATTTAACTATAGGGTCAACGTCATGTGCTACAAGAGACCCGGTAATAAACAAAAGTGCGAGAACAAATAAATTTTTCATAATGATTTAATTTTATTAATAGTTATTGTGATAATGGTATGTTAACACACCATATGAATATTTGTTGTAACAAATATGTAAATAATTGATCGATATTATTTAAAATATTGGATTTTAAAAGAATCTTAACTTAATCCCAAAGGAATAAGTAGGGTAGGCGGGCTTGTGGGCCTGATCCCTTAGCCAAGGTGCGGAGGTGATTGTAGGTGTTAAGTGCTTCGGATTCCATTTTAGAAAGTGAAGCGTGAACAGAAGTGGACTCTTCCGGCATCAATGTTTCAATGATCTCTTTCCAGGGGTTTTCTTTGATTTTAGGGTATTCTGATATGTTGTATTCACTAATGTCTGCCATACCGGCTGCTATAGAAATGGCATCTTCTAAGGAACCCAATTTATCAACCAATCCATTTTGTACAGCTTCTTTTCCAGTCCATACCCGGCCACGAGCAAGTTTTTCAGCTTCTTCAAAAGTCATATTCCTGCCTTCAGCGACGATTCCTACAAAAGTCTCGTATAGATCATCAGTAAATTTTTGGAGATGATTGGACTCACGCTCGTCTAGATCAAAGTATGGAGAAAAGCTTACAGCATATGGGCTGGTCTTAAGTGTATCAAATTGAATCCCCAGTTTTTCATTTAATAACTTTCTTGCATTGGGGAATAATACGTAGACCCCAATTGATCCGGTTAGGGTATTGGGTGAGGCTACTATTGTGTCGGCGTAGGCAGATATATAATATCCACCGGATGCAGCATAATCTCCGTAGGAAGCGACTACAGGTATGCCATTGTTTTTTAAATCATGAATATTCCTGGATATATTATCAGAAACCAAGCTATTTCCTCCAGGGCTGTTTACTCTAAAAACAACAGCTTTTACATTTTTATCTCTTTTGATCTGATCGAAGATCTTTCCATATTTTTCATCACTTATCGTGCCCTTAGACTTTGTGCCATAGAGGATTTCTCCTTCAGCATAAACAATAGCAATTCTATCTTTGATTTTCACGTTGAAGTCAGACTTAATATATGGTAGATATTCTTCAAGTGTTACATAAGTTACTTTCTTATTCTCACTGATGTTTAGTTGAGTCTTAAGTCTTGATTCAACTTCATCCCAGTACAATAAATCATCAACGAGATTGGCCTCAAGGCTTCCTTTTGCAGTGCCTCCCTGATACTCATCCATGATTTCTTTCAATTGTGTCATGGTAAGATTTCTTGAGTCACCTACATCAGAAAGCATGACCTCTTCCATTACATTGAGGAAAGCTTTAGTTTGCTCACGGTTTGGTTCACTAATGGATGTTCTCCGATAAGGCTCTGTAGCACTTTTGAAATTCCCTGAATAAAATATGTTCATTTCTACTCCTACCTTTTCAAGCATTTCTTTATAGAATGCAATGGCTACCCCATATCCTTTGAGATCTACATATCCATTTGGGTTTAACCATACACTATCTGCTGCTGTCGCAAGCCAGTAAGCAGATTGGCTGTATAGATCTGAATAGGAATAAACATACTTCCCGGATTCTTTAAAATCAAGGAGTGCGTTTCTGATTTCCAGTAAAGTGGATTGCCCACCCATGGCATATTGAGACTTTATTAGAATTCCATTAATTTTTGGGTCCTCAGCTGATTGTTTAAGTATTTTCTTGATGCTATTGAGGCCCACGTAAGTTTCTGTTGTAAACTCAAATTGACCTTCTGATACATTACCTGTTTTCTCCGGTATAAATGATGTTAGATCAAGAAGTAAGACAGATTCCTTCTTAAGTTCGGTAGGTCTTTGAGAAGCTGAAGTAATATATATACCTATTATCAGGCTGACCAATAATAATGCAATCAATGTTCCAAGACAGGAACCGGTTACGATTTTAATAAAATGCTTCATTGTGCTTCTTGAACAACTACAAAAATAGAACCAATGATATAAAAGAAATCAATTCTAAGATCAATCTCATTAAATAGACGACAATTATAACTATGAATGCATATGAAGTGTTCACCCTATGCTGAGACTCATGCGATGTACACCAGGCTGATATTTTCTTCCTATGATGTACTTAAGTTCTTCATAGTGTCTTGGATTCTCAACAAAGTCGATGGTATTGAGGTCTATTATTAAAATAGGTATCGATACAATGTTACGGAAATATTCAAAGTATGAATTCTGAATACTTAATAAATAATCCTCGGTTATATCCTTCTCGTATGAACGGCCTCTTTTACGAATGTGATTCATCAATATATCCGTACTTCTATGGAAGTAAACCAGAAGATCGGGAGGAGGGAATGATTGATTTAGTACTCCAAATAGTTTAGTGAATAACCTATACTCCTCTTCAGAAAGGTTATTTCTAGCAAAGAGTAAGGTCTTAGTAAAGAAATAGTCTGATACTGTAAACTGGAAGAAAAGATCCTGATTGACCAGATGACGTTGCAATTGTTTATGCCGTTCAGTCATGAAAAACAATTCTACCGTAAATCCAAATCTTTCTGGTTCTTTATAAAAATGAGGTAAAAAAGGATTATCATCAAATTCTTCAAGGATCAGCTTGCAGTCATATTCTTCCTTCAATTTCAGACAGAACGAAGTCTTTCCAGCTCCAATATTGCCCTCTATGCAGAGATAATTATGTGGAAATGGTGTACTCATATGACAGGATCTACTATTATTTTATGTGCATATGAGGAATCCATACAATCCTCAGTTAACTTCCGGATTGAAACATCCAATAAAGGATGGATAAAATCCGGAATAATATCCATCAATGGCAATAATACAAATGCCCTTTTCTGCATCATTGGGTGTGGGATTACGAGGGAATCTGTTTCTATGATCTCTTTTCCATAGAAGATGATATCAATGTCTATCCTGCGTGGACCCCAATGAAATTCTTTTTCTTTACCTATGATACACTCAATCTTTTGAATGTTTTTTAGAATATCTTCCGGGGATTGATAAGATTTTAAATGTATGGCCTGGTTAAGAAATTCAGGCTGATCTTTTATTCCCCAGGCTTCGGTGGCATATATTCCAGATGTATTGATGATCTCACCACAGTGGATATTCAATAACCTTAAACATGTAGATAAGTTTTCTTCCCTATCTCCTATGTTGCTGCCGATATGTAATATTAAGTCATTCACGGACCACAAATGTATGCATTATGATAAATAAAGGAATATACTCATATGATAATTCCTCAATGGACATAAAAAAGCCCCTTAATTTAAGGGGCTTGATATAGTCAAGGTTCTCGGACTATTACGAATTTGTTTTAATTGCTTTGAGATATTTATTTAATTCATCCTTTACAAATGGGAATAAGAAGAATAATCCTATCATGTTAGGAAAAACCAATGCCAGAATCATCGCATCTGAAAATCTAAATACAGAATCTAATGAGGATGCTGATCCCACAACCACAAATACAAGGAATAATATCTTATAAGTATAATCTGCCTTTTTGCTTCTTCCAAATAAGAATTTCCATGACTGAAGGCCATAGTAAGACCAGGATATCATTGTTGAAAATGCAAATAGCACTATCGCTACGGTAAGTACAGCTGGGAACCATGGTAGTACATCTGCAAATGCCATTGACGTAAGATCCACACCTCCTACTGATTGGCCACCAATTACAACATTTCCAGCTCCATCTCCACCATAGATAAATACTCCTGATTGATTATACATAATAATAACCAATGCTGTCATGGTACAGATTACAACTGTATCAATGAAAGGCTCGAGTAATGCAACTATTCCTTCTGATGCTGGAAATTTAGTTTTTACGGCTGAGTGAGCAATCGCTGCAGATCCTGCACCTGCTTCATTGGAGAATGCTGCTCTTCTAAACCCAGTGATCAATACACCTATCAATCCACCAAGTCCTGCAGCAGGTGTGAAAGCCTGGCTGAAGATCAATCCGAAAGCATCGTCGAGGTAACTGATATTAGCAAATATGATTACGAGACAAGCAATAACATAGATGACTGCCATGAAAGGAACAACTTTTTCAGTTACGCTGGCTATTCTCTTTATACCACCTATGATTACGATACCTACAAGAACGGCAAAGATTAACCCAAAGATAAAGCCTGTTGCTCCTCCTTCAAGTCCCAGTGAAGTAACAAGCTGTGCTGTAGCTTGATTGGCCTGGAAAGCATTTCCACCACCGAATGATGCACCTACACACAGAATGGCAAACATAAAGGCAAGCACCTTTCCTAATCCTGCAAAGCCTCTCTCTTTCATACCTTTTGAAAGATAATACATAGGTCCTCCATATACTGTCCCGTCAGGGCCAACATCTCTGTACTTTACACCCAGTGTACATTCTACGAATTTAGAAGACATACCCAGAATTCCACATACTATCATCCAGAATGTCGCACCTGGACCTCCAATTGCAATAGCAAGTGCAACACCAGCTATATTTCCGAGGCCCACAGTCCCTGACACTGCAGTAGCCAATGCCTGAAAATGACTGACCTCCCCATCCTGGCTTTCATCTTTGATGGTATCAACAATGTCTCCATCAGCGATATTTACCGCTGCGTGGGTATCAGCAACATGATGATCAATGCTATCATATTTTCCTCTTACCACATTAATCGCAAGTGGAAATTTAGTGATGCTGGGGAATTTAAAATATAAGGTGAAGAAAAATGCACCGAAGACCAATATGATCAATACTATGGGTATTGACAGATCATTAGTAATCGGGATCGAAGTAAAAATGAAGCTTTCCCATGCATCTGCAACAGGCGCGAATGCCTGATCTATTTTTTGATCTAATCCTACCGACTCCTCCTGGCCAAATGCCAGGAATGGTAAGGACAATAGAGCTATCAGAAAAGTAAGTCTCGTCTTAATTGTTTTCATGAGTTTGATTGAAAGTTAATTGGTTGAACAGGAATGAAATGAAATGTCCTGCCTCTTTTTCCGCACGTTAAGGTATTTATATTTTAATAATATACAAAATGCTATTATTTAAAGAATTCATAATGTTAACCATTAATGCAGATTCAGATATAGTGAAGAGATATTTGTGCTTTTTATACAGCTCCCTGAATTTTGAAATCCTTTTGCCAGAGTTGATAAATCATGATTCTTTTGGATTAATATTTCGATTTATAAATTGCTGTAAATCATGTATTTAACGTCAAATTAACATATGGTGAAAATCTATTTAAATTATTATCTATATAGAATTTTCCAATTCATCGAGAGTAATAATCAATTGATAGAAAAAATGGATTCCAGATAAAGTTGAAAGCAACATTTGCCAAAAGGCATCGTATATAAATACGAGGACTCACACAAGCAAAAAATTTATTAAAACCATTGTTAACTTTTAAAAATTTATGATCATGAAAAAAATCAAGATCTTATTGGCCCCAATTTTTGCATTGTTATTGACCACCTCTTTAATGGCTGGAACAAGTCCCAAGAAAGGGTCTAAAGAAGCAAAAGAAGCTCTAAGAACCACCATCGCAAAGAAATTTAAATCTATCGATGTTGAAAGCCTCAATCTGAAGGACAACGAAGTGAGAGTACAATTTGTCATCAATGATGAAAGTGAAATCATTGTATTGAGAACTGATAATAAAGAATTGGACGGTATCGTGAAAGCCACATTAAATTATAAAGAGATTGATGCTGGAAATCTTTCAAAGAATAGCTTGTATGCCATCAACATTAAACTTGTATCTTAGCGTCATAATCAGCGGCTATTCATGTAGTTGCTGGTTTTGATTCAAATTAATTTATTGGTTGGTTGTCAGAAAATGTTCTGGCAACCACCTTAAATTTTTAGGAATCGATAATAATCTACAGAGCTTAAATGCCAAGCTTTTTTAATTCCGGTTCTGATTGGATGATTTCATTGGCCATTTCGACGGCCCTGGGATCTGATACCAATTCAGGAGCATGATGTGGTTTTTTACGTGCATCAATTACAAGTGATCCTCGGCATCCCCAATGCTTCTTTTCTGTGAAGCTCTCAATCCCATAAATATCGTGAGAAGGATTAGCCCTGGTGAAGGTTACCCATACAAAATTGTTGATATTGGCCGCTGCAAATTGTGCGTCATCACATAGTATAATTAATGGAAACCCACTTAGATTCTGATCTGATGCAACCTTACATAAATGCTCCAGCTCTTGCTCTGCTGAGGGATAATCAGTAAATGCATTTCCTTCAATGAACATAATTCCGGGCATATTTACTGCCACATCTTTTATCTGTGGCAGATTTAATAAAGGTGGTATATCATAAATCAGATCCCTGACCTTATTGCCTCTGCAAGCAATGACCACTTTTGATCCGGCATTCCATCCCGACCCTGAATAATCTAAGGTGTCAATAGTAGTCTTGGTCTGAAAATGTA
Organism: Saprospiraceae bacterium; assembly: GCA_013002995.1. Lineage (GTDB taxonomy): Bacteria > Bacteroidota > Bacteroidia > Chitinophagales > Saprospiraceae > JABDLO01. Next base: position 32,547 of record JABDLO010000215.1, read on the forward strand.
AATCTCTTGTCCAGTCTACACGCTCCAAAAAATGATTGAAGAAATATGGCAGATCGTGTGTATTCAATTTAGGATCGTCCTCATCAGCAGCGATCCAAAGGAACTTGGCCAGCGAGGTCTGCCCTGAGCCAATGATTCTATTGGCAATGGTAAGGATTTCTTCAGGTACTTTCTCTCTGAAGGGCATATACCTTTCTTTTCCGATTGCAACCAATAATGGATGCACACCAGCTGCATCAACGGCATTTAGTTCTACCAATCCAGGGAATTCCTGGGGTGTTAACTCTTTTACTAATTCGTGGATTAGATAACCAAAACTTGAGTCCTCCTGAGGAGGCCGCCCTACCACTGTGAAGTGCCATAAAGGATCTTTTCGATGGTATACCTTATCCACTTTCATTACCGGAAAATCATGTTCAAGACTGTAATACCCGAGGTGATCACCAAATGGTCCCTCAGGTTTCTTTTTATTCTTTACGATGGTGCCAGTTATAATGAAATCAGCATCGGCTGAAATGATATGTCCAGCCTTATCTCTTGTCCATCTAAAGCTCCTGCCTCCTAGCATTCCAGCAAATGTCAATTCACTGATTCCTTCCGGCATTGGCATAATGGCTGAAAATGCATGAGATGGCGGGCCACCTATAAAGATAGAGCACTTGAATTCTTCCTCACTCTTGTTATACATTTCATGGTGTACACCTATTCCTCGATGAATCTGGTAATGCATTCCAACTTCTTCATTCTGCACATAATCATTGCCACTCAATTGGATGCGATACATGCCTACGTTGGATTTCATAATGGACTTTTCTCCTGGAGGTAAGGTAAGAACCTGAGGCAATGTAACGAATGCTCCTCCATCCATGGGCCAGGAGACAATTTGTGGAAGTTGATCGATGGTAGTAGTGC
>JABDLO010000141.1 GCA_013002995.1 Saprospiraceae bacterium
GTTTCCAGGTTGCATTGTATCAATGAAACGTACCTAAGATTTTCGATAGTTTTATAATGCGTTATGGCATGTCTACCGAAATCTGCATCGGGGAATGCTGTGGTGACTCTTCGGTCTTTCAAGCTTCTTCCCAGATTCACGTTGATGGTGCCATCAGCAGGATCTGGTTCCCCCCATACTATTGCATAGTAGGTTCTTTCAATGGAATGGTTAAAAAACTGCTTTGCCAGGTGGGTCATGGACATTTCATTCTTCGCTATTACCAGAAGTCCGGAGGTGTCTTTATCAATACGATGAACGAGACCAGGCCGGCCCTCGTTATCAGGCATGGTGGGTAATTGCTGAAAATGATAGGTCAGGGCATTTACCAATGTTCCATTCCAGTTATTAAATGCGGGGTGAACAACCATCCCTGCTTCCTTATTCACAATGAGAATATCATCATCTTCGTAGACTATATCTATGGGAATATCTTCAGGAATGACCTCAGTATCACGTTGAGGCTCAGGTAGTAATATCTTTATTTCATCAGAAGGTCGAACCTTGTAATTAGATTTGATTTCTCTCTCATTTACTTTGATAAAGCCCTCTTTTATTGCTCCTTGAATCCGATTTCTGGTCACATTTGGAAGCCTGTCCATGAGAAACTTGTCAATACGGAGCATTGATTGATTCTTGTCCGCAATAATGTGATGATGTATGAAGAGATCATCTTCTTGATTTTCTTCCTGGCTGAACAGCTCTTCCTTCATTATGCAAAGATAGTTTAATTACCAACTCGGCATTAATCATGCGATTATTGCATAATTTCATTTTTATGAAGTAATTACTCTTACAGCTGATGATTGAGCCTTTTCAAAAACCCTTCCTACAGGATATATCAAATACTGTATTTGCACAATCAGGATGTCAGGTCCATTTACTTAGATTGGATGTGATACATCCCGGTATCTCAGGGAATAAATGGTATAAACTGAAATACAATCTCGAGGAGGCGGTTTCAAGTGGTTTTGATACTATTCTGACATTCGGGGGTGCCTATTCCAATCACATACATGCTTCTTCAATAGCCGCCGCTAAAGCCGGTTTGAAAAGTATTGGAGTGATCAGGGGTGAAAGAGTTGAACCCTTGAATCCTACTCTGCATGATGCGGAAAAAAATGGCATGGTCCTGCATTTTATATCACGATCTGACTATAGGCGAAAAAATGAAACGAAGTTCATTGGAGAAATGAAAAGAACCTTTGGAGATTTTTATGTGGTTCCTGAAGGAGGCACCAATAGTCTGGCCGTAAAAGGTACCACTGAGATTCTTCTTGATATTACGGAAGAATACGATTATATCATGACCTCTGTTGGAACCGGAGGTACAATGGCAGGATTAATTTGTGGTTTGAAGGGAGGAAAAAGGGTAATTGGTATTTCTGTGCTGAAAGGGGATTTCTTAGTATCGGAAGTGGAAAAATTGGTGCTGGCATATTCCGGTAAATCGTATAAAAACTGGGAGATAATTGAGGACTACCATTTTGGTGGATATGCTAAATTCAATGAGGATCTGATTTCATTCATCAATGAATTTAGATCTGTTACAGGAATAGCCTTAGACCCGATATACACAGGTAAAATGATGTCTGGGTTAAAAAAAATGACTAGAAAGGGATTTTTTAAGCCTAACACAAAAGTTGTAGCGCTACACACAGGTGGATTGCAAGGAATTCGAGGTTTCAATGATAGATTCGGAAATCTAATACAGGAAGAATAATTCATTTGAAGTACCTATAGTTATGTGTATTTTCATATTGAATATTACCATGAAATATTTCTAGTGAAGTCAATCATTTTCGCAATAGCTTGGACTTGCTTTATGGGCTATTTTATTGATCTGGAGGCCCAGGAATATCATATCATTTCCATTGCCAACACTGTGGATATAGAAGATGCTGATTACTATGAACACCTTGACTCGTACTTGAGTAGTGTTGAAAGTCCATATAGCATTGTAGTCAATGGAGATATTACCTCATCAACGAACTCTTCTAGTCTTACCCTGTTGCTGGAAACACTAACCCAATCCGGGGCAGAGAAGATTATAATTATTCCGGGTGACAGGGATTGGGATGAATCCGGGAGATCTGGTTGGCAGAAAGTCATTGATCTTGAGAAGCAAGTAAAATCTGATCATAAAGACTCTAATATCATTTGGCCGCTTGGTAAAGCATGCCCGGGACCGGAACTTATTGAGCTAGGACCTTCACTCAGCTTGGTAATCATAAATACCCAATGGTTCAATCACCCTTTTGATAAACCAAGGCAGGAAAGTGGGATATGTACAATAGCGACAGAAGGTGACTTTATGGAGGAACTTGAAGATATTATTGATGAACAAGCGGGTAAAAATGTCATTATTGCTGGACACTATCCTGTTATTTCGCTTGGTGAATATGGAGGATTTCATCCGTTATCAAAGTGGTTTCTCCCGGTTCCAATTATAAGTGGAATGATCACCTCATTTAAACAGAATGTTGGAAATCACACGGACCTGATTAACGAAAACTATCATGATTTTAGAATTAATTTGGGATTGTTATTATCCCAGTATCGTTCTATCACTTATTTATCTGGACATGAAAAAAACCTTCAGGTTCTTGAATGGAATGAAAATTACTTCATAAACAGCGGAAGTCCTGAAAGAGCAAGGTTTGCAGCCAACACCAAATTATCATTGTTTTCAGAATCTTTACCTGGTCTGATAGAGTTGAAGTATGATCCCGATGGGAATGTACAAACAGAGATATTCAAATATGTTCATGATTCGGGTATAACGTCCTATAAATTGATCGATTTGATGTATTCGGCATGTAAGGATATTTCAACAGAACGGATAAATACCTCATTTGTGCCTTGTAATGCCAGCGATGAGAAGGAGAATAATCTTGGATCATCTCAAGCTGATTTTGGAAAAATTGCCGGTGGGGCAGAATATCAGGCTTCGAAATTCAAGAAGGCTTTCTTAGGGGCTCACTATCGAGACTCCTGGACTACTGAAGTCAGAATCCCATACCTGGAACTGAATTCAACATTTGGAGGATTAACTCCTTTTGCGAAAGGTGGAGGAAGGCAGACTAAATCATTGAAATTTAAAGCTGGCAATGGATATGAATATGTATTCAGATCAGTTAATAAGGATCCTGCTGGCGCTTTACCAGTAGAATTAAGAGGAACTTTCTTAGCAGCAATTTTAAGAGACCAAACTAGTACCCAGCATCCCTATGGAGCACTTGTCGCGGATATATTATTGAATGAATTGGATATCCTTCATGCTCATCCAAAACTCTATCTGATGCCAAATGATCAGGGATTAGGAAAATATAGGCCAGATTTTATGAATATGTTAGGAATGTTGGAGGAACGCCCAACAAATCCTGATACTGATACCGAACAAACTTTTGCTAATGCGAAAAAGATCAGAAAGAGCTTTAAAATGTTCAAAGACCTATATGATGACAAGGACAATCATGTGAATCAACAGGAGTTCATACGTGCAAGGGCCTTTGACATTGTTGTGGGC
>JABDLO010000237.1 GCA_013002995.1 Saprospiraceae bacterium
GAATATCACCGTAGGAAATCCCCAATTTCTCCTGCCACCCTTCATCAAATATCGCTGACTCAAGGGATGTAGATGCAGCTGTATATGGATATACCTCAGTGGTGACATCCAATCCTCTTTCCTGGGCAGAAGCGACCATGTCCAGGGTTACTTGAATTTCTCCAAGAGAAAGACTGTTGGCATGAACGATGTGCAATGGAGCTCCACTGGAAGTGGCATTGGCAATGGCTTCCTGGATGCCGGGCATCCCAAATCCACGGGTGTGTGAGAAAATGGGTGCCTGCTTCTCAGCGGCCATTTCGTAAATTCTATAAATTTCTCCATGGGTAGCTCCCGGATAATATCCTACCGGGACACCAATTCCTAGCGCTCCTGATTCCATTTCCTTATTGATCATGGCTTTTAACCTTACCATGGCTTGATCTGATAAGGGCTGATACCCTGATCTTGCCATATTGATCATGATCTTCATCAACTTAGGACTTTCAAATCCCTCCGTTTCAATAATCTTCCTGGCCTCATCAATGTAGTGGCTGTATTCCTTCATGGCGAGCGCCCTGAGGTTGCCATGGGGAACAGTGGCTCCATAATTTACGATGGATTTCCCTCTTTTGGCTTCTATCCATTCCCTTAAAAAGGCGATTCCCCCTTCAAGTTCTAATGCAGTGGTCACTCCATCTCTTGCCTGGTATACATGAGCCCTATTGGTCATACCATGAACGTGCAAGTCAATGAATCCGGGAGCAACTACATGTCCGGTTACATCAATGACTCGCTTGCCTTGAAGATCAGCAGCCGATATTTCAGCAATTTTATCACCAATAATGCCTACATTCCTGATGGCATCCAATCCTGATTCAGGATCCATGACTCGACCTCCATTAAGGACTATGTCATAGTTTACACCTGATTGAGCATGGATATTTAAAATGAAGAAAAAGGAAATTATGGCAGCTGTGATGAATTTCATATGATAGTAATTGAGGTTTAAGACTGATTTGAATGGAAAAGATAACGTATTAATATGAGAACTAGAGGAGAAGATAGTTCTTAAGTATAGAAAGGGTGTTTAGTAAAATTATTAACGGTTTTTTAGTGATGTTATCTGGGTTTAGGAGATAGTCTTTAATTAGAAAACAACTCTGTAAGACTTTCGACCATATCATCTAATACTTCATTTAACTCTTCAATAAATTCCTGGCCCTTTTCTTGACGATTAATGGTTAGGTGTATGACAATGTTTGTCGGATCTGGTGGATAGCCTGTAGTGACTGTCCAGGTTAAAGCATTGGGGCATTCAATTAATGCAAACCGCAGCCCTCCTTTGATCTCTTGTCGGCTTAATGTAAATTCTCCCCATATACCTCCGATGTAAGATTCGTTATTTTTGGGAGGATTGAGGTTAAAGAGTAGTGAGTTCCATTCTTCCAGGTTGGTTAATCTTACCTTCTCTCTAATCTCTTCTTCGGTTGTTGTTTTCTTTACGATCCTGAAAAACTCCATTGCTACATCTGTTTATGTAAAAGTAACTTTTACTTTCCTGGATTCTGGTGATATAACTCACAGACAATGATCAACAATCCGTATGATTTTAAGTATTGCTATTAAGAGATGAATTCAACATTTATGAATTTTATGATGCAATACTTTGGAACTTAAAATATGAATAGATCACCGGTATCAACGTAATGATGATTGTAATGGTAATAAATAAATAAAAGATGAGTTCTTTGTTTAAAATGACACAAGCCAGTACTACAATCAAACCACCTGAAAACCATAGTTTTCCGGCCAGTTCATGAGTGGATTTCCATACGTCTTCATTTTCCAGGGTCCAGGGTGTCCTGATTCCGATAAAATAATTAGGCTTGAAAGTCTTGAAGTAATTTCCTACCAACACATACATGATCCCAATAAAAAGGAAAATGAAACTGGGATTATAAAAAGTAGCATTTTTGGAAGTGTAGATCAGAAATATGGCCAGGATGGACATAAATGTCGTAAGGATTGTTTTGATATTAGCATACTTGCTGCCCATTTCCTTGATCTTATTTTTGGGGTCAATGTATGGAACAATGATAAAAATCAAGTAGACCAATAGAGGCAATAAGAATGGGATGATGAGCAGTTCAGTTTTATCTCCATATCGATCTATTTCTCCTTTAAAATTCCAATGCATGGGTACTCGCTCTGGAAGATCGTTCCATACATAGGCCAGATAAATAAATGGAAGGGATACTATGGCCATTAGTGGGAGCTCTTTTGTCAGTTTAAATTTCATCGTATCATTTTTTTAATGCAATGATCCAGTTGAGTAGATCTTCAAGTATGGTGGTGTTGAGGGAATATTCAATGAACTGTCCATTCTTAACGCTTGATATCAGGCCAGCTCTTTTCAGGATGTCCAGGTGGTGTGAAATGCTGGGCTTCGATATATTGAAATTGTCTGCAATTTCTCCGGCATTCATATTCCTTTCCTTGAGCATATCAAGGATCTGCCTTCTGGTTTCATCATTCAATGCTTTAAAAACTGCATTCATTTATTTAGATATTTAGACAAATATCTAAATAATATTTGATATAGTCAATAGCAACTTGAGATTTGCGATTAATATATTAGTACCCTTGATAGTAAATCAACTAATGGTGAGCGTGATCATGGAAAGGTACTGGTATAGTCTCTAAAAAATGCTCTCTTTACATGATCGGGTGATCAGACTTTTAAAGGTTCCTAACCTTACTTGGTAATACTCCAAATTGTTTTTTGAAACTTTTAGTGAAATAAGGCAGATTTGAGTATCCTACAGAGAAAGCGATTTCTGAAACCGTCCCAGTCTTGTGTTCCAGCATCCGTTTTGCTTCATTCATCCTGATTTCAATGATCAGTTGATTAGCTGACTTATTAATTATTGCTTTCAATTTTCTGTGTAATTGAGACCTTGAAAATCCAACTTCTCTTCCAATATCCTCTACAGAAAAATATTCATTATCCATGTTATTTTTAATGACATTGATGACTTCCTGAAGAAATTTATCATCTATGGATTGAAGGCTTGCATCATTGATTAAGGAAAGGTCCAAAGATTTAAACTGCTCCCATATTTTTTTTCTCGCTTCTACAAGATTAGTCATTCTGATAATTAATTCTTCTTCTTTAAATGGCTTGGTAAGATAGGCGTCTGCACCTTGAGTAAGTCCTTCCATCTTATTATCGTAACCTGCTTTAGCAGTCAACATAATGATTGGAATATGGCTTGTCTTGTCATTGTTTTTTAAGCTATTACACAAAGCAAATCCATCTTTCCTGGGCATCATCACATCACTGATGATAATATCAGGAATGTGTTCAAATGCCATTCGTTCTCCATGTTCACCATCTTTTGCTAATAGAGTTTTGTATTTTTTATCTACAATAGAAGAGATGTAACTTCTTAAGTCCTCATTATCTTCTATGATCAGGGCCAGTGGTTTTTCATTTATGCTTTGATTATTATCACTATCTTCTCTTACTAATTGAGCATCTTCTTTTATAAAAGGTGTTGATTTTTTCTCATGGTTTTCAGAAACCCCATTATGATTTAATACGTGCACATTATCCGGTAGTCCTCGTAAAGTAAAAGGAAGGCGTACTTTAAATGTTGTACCTTCTCCTATGGTACTGGATACATTGATCTGCCCGTTGTGTAATTCTACCAATTCCTTGGTTAAGGCCAATCCTATTCCAGAACCTTTTTCTTCAGACCCTTCAACCCGATAGAACCGTTCAAATATCCGTTTAATGTCCTTATTCTTGATGCCTTTTCCAGTATCGGTCACTTCAAAAAGAATTGCCCCTTCCTTTTCTTGGATGCAAATTGTTACAGACCCGTTTGAGGGTGTGTACTTGATGGCATTGGTAATTAAATTGGATATTATTTTTTCGATTTTATCCTTATCGTAAAAGACTCCTTCTATTTCCGGAGGAAAATTGGTGATGTAATTAATCCCACTTCTCTCAGCCATACTCTCAAATGAAAAAACGATCGACCTCAAGAATTGAATCATATTGCCTTGCTCAAGAGAAAGATACACCTGTCCACTTTCTAATCTTGAAAGATCCAGTAATTGATCCACAAGATTTTGAAGACGATTGGCATTTCTGTTTAGTAGATGGTAGGAAGTTTCATCCAATGTATATTTATTCCCGACCCCATTACGCCTTTTTTCTGCTCTTCGAAGTGGACCTAAAATCAGGGAAAGAGGAGTCCTGAATTCATGACTGATATTGGCAAAGAATTTTGATTTGATTTCATCGAGATCTCGTATGCGTTCCATTTCAGCAATTTTGGCAGAAGCGGCATTGATGGCTTCTAATTGTTGTGTTTTCTCCATTTGTATATTGATCCGCTCTTGCATGGTTTCCCTGAATCGCAATGAAACATAAATGAGTAAAGAAAACAATGGGATGAATAACGCAAAGGATAGCCACAGATTACCATATAGTAAAAATAACTTGATCGAAATTTTAGCCAATACTATGTAAAGGGAGATGGAAGCTAAAAACAAAAACATGGCAATTACAACTGCCCACTGAACCCTTGTTGCTTGCTTCCAGTTGCTAATGATTAAATAAATGAAGTACCCAATCAAAATGGCATTTAATACACCGAAAGGAATGGAAAAGTCATAAAGGCTGGCAATAATGCTTGATACAGGAAGCAAGATTAGGAGAAATTTAGAAAGTGTGGAGACTTTCTTCTTAAATATCCATTCCCCCACCATGAGCATGAATACATTGGTCACGGCTCCAAAAATTACCGTCAGTAAGTATCTTATTTTTTCTTGTGTGAAAGAAAGCTCCAAAAAATTTGGCAGACTTGTTCCCACAATGGTGAATAAATTGGCAATTGATAAAATTGCAATCAACTTAAATATTTTTTCACCGGGGTTCTGTAAATACATCAGCCAGAAAAGGATCATGAAAATGGTCGACAATGTGACCCAAAATGTAGAATAGATGTGCGATGACCTGTAATAATCTTGTTTGAGTTCAGTAAAATAGGGCCCTGTGAGATTGATTAAGCTGGATAAATTTTCTTCAGTTGACCGTACATTTCTAGGTGTAAATGGTCCTTCATAATTCGCAATATGAATGGCGAGTAGGTGTTCACGGCCAGTTTGTAAGTTAAATGGAACAGGAAGAGCATGTGAAGGGTTGAAATGTTGAAAACCCGATTGATCAGTTCCAGTTTTTCCAAAAGAATGAATCAATGCTCCATCCAGATATATATCCGTTGCCAACCACAATTCTCTATCTAAGTACCATGAAATGGTATCGAAGTCTTGAGCTAATCTGAATTTAATTCTGAACCATCCTTCTAATCTCTCATTTTTATTGCCAAATTCTGAACTTAATTGATTGGGATTTAAATGCTTCCACCCTGTAAGATCAATATTGGGTTGACTCCAGGATTTATCACTTCCTTTCTGGAAAATCCAGCCGTCGAGAGATGCCAATTGGACCCGTTGCTGTGAGTCAAACTGATCCAGATGAATGGTGACAGTTTTCTCTTGCCCATGTATGGAAAGGGAAAGCAGAATTGTCAGAAATGATATGAAGGTGATTTTTTTCACAAGTATTGAACTACATACAATAAGTTGTAAATGAAGGTTATCAATCAATTGAAAGGTGCGAGCATATGTCCTTTATTATAAGGTAATCGATCTAGTAATTTAATGAATATTATTCGGATCCAATTCATATCTATAATTGTCATACTGCTTTTTCATAAGGTGGTGTTACAAATAGATGAAATTAGATCGCAATGTGGCATTGAGGAATTTCTTTCGTTCTTTCGAAATGGGAAGATGGATTCCTTGAATGAATACCCTATTATTATCTGTTTTCTCAAAGAAGTCAATATTGATCATATAAGAGTGATGTATCCTGATAAATGCTCTTCCTTTCAGTACCTTTTCAAAACGTTTCAGTGTTTTTGAAACTAGCATATGCCTGCCACATGCAAGATGCACATTGGTATAATTGCTGGAAGATTTTAAGTATACAATTTGATCTGTTGCGATCACTTCAATTCCATTGGACGTAGGAATTGCCAACTTTCGTTTTTGATTCTTCGAAACCAGGGCTCCAGTCTCTTCTGCTTTAGGCTGCTGTATGTTTATCACTTTGGCATTCATATTTAATTGTGTTAAGAAGGCTTGGAATTTTTTTTAAAAGTATACCGATTGAATGAAAAGTGATGCTACTGGTGTTGCATCTTTTGGTCATTATGTTGCAATTGGGAAATGAAGGATTTGAGAGGAATAGATTGGAACAATTTTGTCATTAATTGCAACAATAATGTTGTCATATGAATTTCTAAAATCTGAATTTTGGAATGATTAATATCCATTAAAGGACAATTGGATTTTCCAGTAATAAATAAAGATTCAGATTTATGAAAAATGTAATATGGCTTTATCTTTTTATTTGCATTTCAACATTAGGGTTAAAGGCCAACGACCTGCAGATAACGAATCTAAGTTTCAGTGATGTAAATAATACTATAACATTCGATGTGCAGTGGGATAACTCCTGGCACGATGCGACCGGAAATTTTCATGATGCGGTTTGGGTTTTTGTAAAATACAGAACTCCAGGCAGTCAATGGAAGCATGCCAATATTCTATTTTCAGGGACACCGCCAACAGGAATGTCAATAGTCACTCCTGTAGATCGGAAAGGTGCATTTATAAGAAGATCTACACAAGGGTTGGGTAATGTAGCTGCAGGAACCTATAAGTTTAATATTATAAACTCTCTTGGTGTTAATCCAAGTTTCAAAGTTTTTGGGGTTGAAATGGTT
>JABDLO010000264.1 GCA_013002995.1 Saprospiraceae bacterium
TTGTTTGACATATCCCAGTCCGTTGATAATAAGGCACTTAGAGTTAATAATTTATAATATTTTCAAAACTTTTGGTTATATTAGAAGGTGGTGAGTCAGTAAATGTGGGAAAAATAACCTCTTAAAAACCCTTAAAATGAAAGCACCAAGACACCTCAGATATTCATCTGTATTGCTAATCTCATTTTTTATTTTTCTTCAGTATGGTTGTGAGGATCCTATTCCGGGCCCTCAAGTTAATTCGAACTGTTGTCCAGGAAATGCTGGTATTCTTTGTACCAAACTTACAGAAAGATTACAATCAACAATGCCAATACAGGAATTTAATGATAATTACACGCAAGATGATACAAAATGTCCTATTGTCAAAGGTCAATGGATAGTGCAAATTGACAGCTGGTGTAACTGGCCATTAAAGTCACCTGTTGATTCATTTATTTCAACTTCATCGTGGAATAAAGTAATGGATGCAATAACAAAATCGCCCTGTATAACCCTAATTGACTCAGCTACTAATAAAGAAATTGTATTAGACTCATTAAATCAACTCGCAATAACAAAAATATGTCCATGTGATAGTACTCTAATAGTATTGGATACTACAAAGCTGAATAATCAGGAAATGGGAGCTGTCGCTTCAAGTAAAGGCGGTCCTCAAGGAAACAATGTTTTCATGTTACCTGAAATAGGAGAAAATATATTCCAAGGTGATTACGAATTGGGAGTAGAACATTCTTTTGACCCTAATGCAGGACGGAAAATTGCAATTATAGACTCTGGTGTAGATGCTGCAGTAGCTGGTTCTATGGAGAATCAGTTTGTTGAAAAACTAAATATCATAAGACCAGGTTCACCCATTGATGATGAATATGGTCATGGAACAGCAGTATTAAGTATTGTTGAAATGGCCAGCAGAGTTGACAATAATGAATCCAATCACAAATACATAATATATAAAACTTTTGATGAAAAAGGTGTGGGTACTATGTTTGACGTGGTATGTGCTTTACATGGTGCCATGAAGGAAGCTGATATGGTAAATATGTCATGGGGAACATCGAAGAGGAATAAATATCTTGAAAAAGCAATCGATAGTTTTGACTCAAAAGCAACCCCTTTAATAGCTTCAAAAGGAAATGATTGTTTAATGACGACACCTGAAACTCCTCAAAATTTCCCTGCAGATTTTGAAACTGTTTATGATGTGGCAGCTCTAAATTTAGGTTTGGGTGTATTCACAGGAAATAGTTGGACAAGCTTTATAGATGCTGATCCATCGTCAGTACCTAATACGGTTGACTATTGGGAATGTTCCAATTGGAGGAATGATAGTCTACAACTTATAGCTCCTGGGAAGATTGATTTTACACAAGGAGTTGATCGTTATGGAACCTCTTTTGCTGCAGCTTATGTATCGGGAATTATCGCCAGATATTATTTTGAAAATAATACTTATCCCAGGTATACAGCTAGTGACATAATGAATTACACACAACATAGAACCGCTGCACCTAATGATGGCATTACTAGATATATATGGGTTCCTACAAAGTAATTAGATTAATTCTTAGTGTCCTTCTATTTGTATTTTGGATACAAAGTAAAGGTCAGGACAGTCCATCGGTACAGGTTTGCTTAACCTTGATTGAATCAACGAGTAACATTAGTTCTCTTGATTCTTGCCGGAATATTGGTATTCAATATAATAATATTGATTTGATAAGTAAGAGTGAGTACTATCTAGGGCGAAACCTATATAGCACGGATCATAAACGTGCTTATCAGGTATCAGCCAGTGCATTTTCACTCAGAAATCAAATTGAAGATGATGATCCTGAGCTTACTTTAAAATGTGGATATAATGCAGCATTCTATGCAGACCTTCTTAAAATGCCAGATAGTGCTAAACATTACCTCAACGAAGTAGTGAGTTCTGATATAATTAATAGGACCACTGTCCTTGCTCGTAAAGACCTGGGACAACTACATGCAGAAAATGGAAATTTCTCATTGGCTAAGGATTACCTTGATCAAGCCATTCAATACCTGGCACACTTTAATCCGCAACAGGTTTTCGATTTATATCTTGACCAAAGCATGATACTTCTTGAAGAAGCTAAGGTTGTTTCAAAGGATAAGCATGAATCAATTGCTCAACAAATCATTAATACAGCAGTTCAAGTTTTAGATACAACAGATTTGTCGGGAATTTCCAGATTTAGTCTTGTAGGGTATTATCAAAATGTTGGGTGGGCCCACAGACTTATTTTTGACTACCCTAATGCAGTTCTTTTCACTGAAAAAGCATTGAGTTTAACCAATGATCCAATTGTTGAAACGGACCTCAACAACAATCTTGGAATTTATTATAAACACCTGGAACAATATGGTAAATCTTTTAAACACTTGAAAATTGCCGAGGAAAGGGCTCTGTCTCTTTCTGAAAAATTAAAAGCCGTACAGGTATACGACAACTTTGGAGAAACCTATTTAGAAAATAGTCAATTTGAAAATGCCATTGAATATTTTAATAAAGGAATATGCACACTCCTATCAAATGCTGAAAAATGCTCTGATTTACATTTGGGTGAAATTGATGCAATTTCAACCCTTCCTTCAATGGAAAGAATTTGGATGCTTACCTTACTTGACGATAAGGCTAAATGCTATTATCAATGGTATCAAAAACATCAAGATCCTAAAAATTTAGACCTGGCATTATCATACTACACTCTTGCAGACAATGTGGTTTCTTTAATTCAGAAATCCATTCCCCAGGAATCAGGTAAACTTCTTTGGCGTTCGAGGGCAAAAGACTTATATGAATCAGGTGTTATTGCTGCCCATGAGGCGGGCTCAATGGAACGGGTGCATAGATTTATTGAAAGAAGCAAAGCATTGGTTCTTTATCAAGCCATTCAATTATCAAATGCAACAGATCTACTTGATGAAGAGTACCAAAAGGAAATATCTTCTACTCTCCTTGATATCAATAACCTACAATCAGAATTATTTGATATCAAGGATAAAAGTACTCCAGAAGCTTTAGCCATTAAAGATTCCATCCTGGGATTAGAATCTCATTACAGCATATTGATCGATGAAGTATCAAAAGCAAATCCTGCATATTACCAGTTGAACTTTAATGATGATAATATAAAGCTGCATACCGTTCAAGACCAATTACAAGATGATCAATCACTGATTTCATTTTTTTCTACTGAAACAGAGCTTGTTGGGATTAATGTAAGTAATCAAAACATTGAATTTAAATCTTTAGGGGTTATAGATCAGATTGACTCGTTAGTCTCTGATTACATGAAATCATTAAATCATTTTGATCAGCTAGGCAGTATTTCAGACCGTGAATATCAATCTTACTTACAGTCCTTTTCTAATTCATCAAATGAGCTGTATCAAGTTCTATTGAAACCCTGGAACAACCTAAATGAGAAAATAATCATCATACCCTCAGAAAATTTAAGTGATATCAGTTTTGAAGGTTTGATAATGGAATCGCCGGATCTATCATCTCCTATGCAGGATTGGGTCTACGTAATTAAAGAGCATGGTGTATCCTACAGCCCCTCAATGACCATATGGAATGAATTGCAGCATAAACAATCACAAGGAAGAGAATTGATGACATTTACACCCGGTTTTTCAGGATCTACTTACGTAAGCCTTGATGAAACCCAGTCTGAATTAAAGGATGATATCTCTCATATGAAAGTCACCAATTATGACAATTCAGAAGCTAATTTGGAGCAGTTACTGGCTTACAATGGGGAAGCAATAATCAATCTTGCTACCCATGCCGTGATCAATACCACAGAAAGTGAATTTTCGTTTTTGTTACTCAATGATGAATCAGGAAAGCTGGATACCATTTTCTTAAAGGATATATACCATATAGATATCCCCGGTGCATTTATAGTTGTTAATGCTTGTGAAACAAGTCGTGGGGAGCATTCACGTGGGGAAGGGATCATCAGCCTGGAGAGGGCATTTACTTATGCGGGTGCTTCAGGACTTATAACAAGCCTTTGGCCCATCAATGATCATGCTTCCTCCATCATTATGAAACATTTCTATGAGAAAATGGGAGATGGTTTAGAAAAAGATGAAGCATTGCGACTGGCTAAACTTAACTACCTTTCAGAGGTCAAAACCGAAGTGGAAGCTCATCCGTTTCTATGGGCTCCACTAATTCAAATTGGAAATACCAACCCACTTGAAGTTAATGCATTGTCATCCCATTTGCTTTGGTATGGACTTGGTTTCATTTTAATAGCAATTGCCATGTACTTCACCATAAAAAAATCCAAGAACAAATAACTTCTACTCCAATTTAATTTGGATGTAAATTTGTACTTTCCCATTGACAATAATTAAAGGAATTCCATTCTCTAATTTATTACCTTCCTTCAGTTCTTATCAATCCTGGCGGTCGTACTTCTTTCCCCTGGAATTTAGTAATCCTATCTCCAAGATCTATCCGTGCTGTATCGACAAGCTCCAACAAGTCAGCTACTACCTCAGGATATTGGGAGGCCAGATTTACCTGCTCTTCTACATCAGCATTCAAATCAAACAAATGGAAGGTATCCATTACTCCTTTGGAATAAGGGCCGGGATATCCATCATTGACTGGTTCTACTCCTTCATAGGAACGATAATTCCTGGGTAGCTGCAATTTCCATTTATCTTTTCTTACACCCGTAAGTTTTCCACCATAATAGTAAAGAAATTCTCTTCTGGGATTCATAGAAAAATCACCTTTAATTAAATCAGAGACATCAACACCATCAATTTCATTTTCTGGAAGTCTGCCTCCTGCCAGGCTGGAAATGGTGGGAAGTAAATCAATGGTCGAAGCCATATTGTTGCACCTGGACCCGGCAGGGATTACTCCCGGATATTGCATCACACAGGGCACCCTGCACCCCCCTTCCCACATATTACCTTTACCCTCACGCAAAGGATAAGCTGAACCGGCATGATTTCCAAAGTTCAGCCACGGCCCATTGTCACTGGTAAAGATGACGATGGTGTTTTCTTCGAGGTCATTTTCTTTTAATGTGCGGATAATCTCACCCACAGACCAATCAATTTCCATGACAACATCCCCATACAGGCCCATTCCACTTTTTCCTCTGAATTGAGGTGATGCAGCTATAGGCACATGAGGTTGAGGATGTGGAAGGTATACAAAGAATGGATTTTCTTTGTTTCTTTTAATAAAATCAGTAGCTCTTTCCGTTATCCTTTTTGTTACTTCACCCTGATCATCCAGGGTTGCAATGGTATTAACTTGTTCATACCCATCAATCAATGGCAAAGGCGGGAATTTCTGTTTCCAGTTACAATCATCTGCTGATGCAGGTTTTCCATTGTAACAGACTGGCCACATATCATTGGAATACGGAATCCCGAGGTATTCATCAAATCCTTGTTTGAGAGGAGAAAAATCAGGATGGTCTCCCAGGTGCCATTTTCCAAATATCCCTGTTGAGTATCCTTGTTCTTTCAACAACTCAGCGAGGGTAACTTCATCGGGATTGAGTCCTTCTTTTGAATTAGGGAAATAAGCTCCATGTACACTCACACGCGGAGGATAACACCCTGTCAACAACGAAGCTCTCGAAGCAGAACATACGGCCGTAGAAGCGTAAAAACTAGTAAAGGTCATTCCATTTTCTGACATTTTATCCAGATGGGGTGTAAGTCCTGCTTCAGCACCAAAGGGTGAAATATCTGCATACCCGAGATCATCGCAGAAGATGATTACTACATTGGGTTTTGACTCTGTAGCCTGACGGCTGTCACATCCACCTAAGATCATCAATGACATGATAAAACAAAGAAGGAGGTTTTTGCAATTTCTGATTTCTATATAAAATGAATGTTTCATAATGATCTATTAAGTAAAATTAAGAAATTGCTTAAGCCTAAAAATTACTACCTTTAGTTCGCTTGCTTATCCAGTTACATTGCTGTAACTTTTTTATCGAAATTCAAATATTTAAGATCACTAAAATCGATGTTGGTCATTAAAAATCATCGAACATTTATTTTATTCTTTGGCATATTCCTGATGCCATTTCTATCCTCTTTATCAAGCCAATCCAATGAAGGGAAAGTGTTTTGGTTTGGTTTTATGGAGCACCTGGATGTAGGTCAGAATACCATGGTGGCCATGATTACCTCTAAGTACAATACAAGTGGTACCATAAGTGTACCTAATAATGGTTGGAGTCAGCAATTTTCTGTTTCTGCCAATGATGTAGTAATTATAAATCTACCCAGCAATATAGAAAATATAGGATCTGAGGTTAAAAGAAGCCTGGGTGTCAAATTAACATCTGAAGATCCGGTTTCTGTATACATCCATCAATATCACAATGCACGTTCAGAAGCTTCTGTTGTATTACCTATGAGTTCTTTGGGGAAAGAATATTATGTTATGACTTATACTGGAGTGACAAGAAATGGAACAGTTCACCCATCTGAATTTTTAATAGTAGCTCCACAGGATGAAACGACAATAAATATTACTTTAAGTGATGATAGTGAAAGAGGAAAATCTGCCGGGACCTCCTTCAGTATTTTGTTAAATGCAGGAGAAACCTACCAGGTACAGGCTGATTTAGGATCAGGGGACTTGAGTGGAACACATATTTCAGGAGACAAAAATTTTGCAGTCTTTGGTGGAAACAGCTGGACAGAGGTACCTACAGGATGCGCATTCAGGGATAATCTATTGGAACAAATGTTTCCCA
>JABDLO010000273.1 GCA_013002995.1 Saprospiraceae bacterium
ACTTCATCTCTCTGATCATCTATTGAACTGTTATCATGCATCCCAAGCCTGTAATTCAGATTATCAGGAGATCTGAGGAGGTCACTGCCCCCAACAACCACCTTCATTATTTTATGATCTGAATCTCTGAATCTTAAATTAAATCCACTTAAAGCCGTGAAGGTATTGACACCTTCCCAGGTGTTGATCTCATATCCGACCATATTTAATTGCCTGTATTCCATTAAGCCCAATTTTTATACTTAACATAGTTCAATAGACTGAGTAAGTATCAATCATAAACTTAAGGACTGGATGGTAGATTTAAGCAGGAATAGAAATATTCTTCACTAATTATTGAATTTGATCAATTGGAGTATATGCAGGAACTATATTTCTGATTGGTTTGGTCGACTTAAGGTACAAGAAGAGACTTTCAATATCATTATCCGACATATGCACATAATCCGTCCACGGCATGGGTGGCATGACCGGACGCCCATTATCCATGCCTTTATGCTTCCCTTGGGACAAAGACTTTTTAAAGTGGTCCAGACTCCAGGCTCCTATTCCGGTAACATCTGAAGTAATATTGGCACCATAGGAGATTCCCCAGGGACCAACATGAGCAGTATGGTCCATGTTGCTATATGTCCATCCCCTTGAAAAGATCTCTGATTTTTCGATAGTAGGAATCTCGCTGTCGGCAGGATGTCCCATCAACCATTGACTTTCATCAATGACTGGACCGCGATCGGTCATTTTTTTAGGTGTATGACAATGAGCACAACCAAAGGTTTCTACGATATACTTGCCTTGTTCTATTCTTTCAGATTCAGTAACAACTGTAGTTTCAACAGAACCTGTAAATGAATAAATGGTAACACATGCCATAGCAGCCATTATTACCCCAATTACATATTTTCTAGACATAACAAATAGATTTAAAGTTTGATAAATGATGATTCAAACTTATGTATCTCGACTGTTGATTTTTTGTCAAATTGTTGCAATAGCTATATCAATTGTAGCATCTTTAATCATAGGAAGTGTTTAATGATTACTTTGATTCATATAATCAAAGTATTGCAACATAAATGCAATTTCCTGATCAGCATCACACCTCTACCTAAGATTGATCATTTTCATGCAAATGCTCAATTTTTATTAAGACTTATTATAAACAATTATGTAGTTTTACTCCTATTAAACAATTAATGGATTTTTCTGAAGTGTACCATCTTCAATCAATCAGCGTATAAATTGTAATTCATGAGCAAGTGCTGTAAAAAGAAGTGCTGTAAAAAATTCAAAAAGAAAGGAAAGGTCAATTGCAAGAAATGCCCTAAGATCTGCAGTATGTGCGTAACATAAATGCATATTGACCTGGTTAATTGAGGTTATATAATAAAAAGAACGTTTTTAAAAGATTTCATAATTCAATAACCTGCTTGTATTTAGATATTATCAAATCGCTGACTTCAGATACACCTACACCATCTGATCCATACCAATTAAAATTCCCTCTCAGCTGTCATTTTTAGTTACAGTTATATTGATTTTTATATACAACTTTATTTCCCAGCGGACACTTTATCGTTTATTTTGTTCTGTTTATCGTGTAATAATGAAATTATATACCGATAACTCTAATTTACCCGTTACAACAAAAAACCATTGATATGCAAATTCAAACTTTACCCTACAACAAGGATCCTATTAAAAAAAAGAAAGGTATAGGATCCTCAGCAGAAACGCTCTACAGAGTTACATTACGCAACCAACTCCGCAGCATTGGCATTGCAGATCAGAAAGCCAAGGTCCTTATTGGCATTAATACCATATTGATCTCATTATTCATCGCAGTAATCGGATTGGTATCTAATGTAGCTGAGCTTAATTTTATAAAAAACCTAAATCTCAGCCTACCTTTTACGATTATGGTTATTTCCTGCTTTTTTTCAGGAGCTATGGCCATCATTGCTGTAAGGCCCAATGACAAGTTGTGGGACAACAGCAATCCCAGTCAACTGTCATTTAGGAACTTTCATGGAATGTCTCTGGATGAATATCTTGATGATATGGATATGATATTGGAGTCAAGGAAAACCATTTACAGAAGTCTTAATATCGATTTATACTTATATGGAATCTGTCTTCAGAAGAAAAATAAACTATTAAGACATGCATTTACAGTTTTTCTCGCAGGTCTTACACTTGCAGTAATCTGTTTTACAATCCTGAGGCTCGTCGGGCCGTCTACTCTTGGATATATTAACTAGCATTAACATTAAATACATGTTATTTAACAAACCATAATAAAGTATCAAACAGCTTATTTAATTGCGTTTAAATCACAACTTAATTTATTGATTTATAAGTATTTCTAAGGCTAAGTAAGAGTTAGCTAACATTTGCTTTCATTCATCGAAAATATTGATGAGTTGATCGTGAAATGAAAATAAAATGCAACTTTCCACGTCTTAGTTAAGTCTTCATAATAAAGACCATTGTAATGCAAGTCCAAAAACTAAAATTGAACAACAAACCAATCTCCTCTCCTAAAAAGGGTGCCTCAAGAGAGACCCTATTTAGGGTAACACTACGAAATCAATTACGCGCCATAGGTATCACAGACCAGAAAGCTAAGGTCTTAATTGGAATTAATACCATCCTTATTTCATTGCTGATTACAGTATTGGGACTGGTTTCTAATTTAGCCAGCTTTCAGTTTATTAATTATCTAGATCTGAGCTTACCATTTATGATATTAGTAGTATCCTGTTTTATATCAGGAGCAATAGCAATAACAGCTGTAAAGCCTAATCCGGGTCTTTGGAAAAAAGATAATCCCAGTTTGTTATCCTTCCGTGATTTCCAGGGGACACGCCTGGAGGACTTTCTTGATGATATGGATGACATCCTTTCTTCTAAGAAGAATATTTACAAGAGCTTGAGCATAGACCTTTACCTATACGGAAAATGTCTACAGAAGAAGAATCAATTATTGAGACATGCGTTCAACATCTTTTTAGGAGGGTTGACCGTAGCCGTTATTGCCTTCGGAATTATGAGAATGACAGCAACAACGG